>NZ_JADYXF010000069.1:0-14927 GCF_015864385.1 Pseudoalteromonas sp. SWXJZ94C | reverse complement strand
TATTTTGTTTAACTCAGTATTATATTTATTCATGCTCTGCTTTTGGGATAGATAGTGGTTTGGCGATTACTATCAGATCAAATTCAGAGCATGTTTTCAAGTTTTATTCCTTAAGATCCAACCTATGAGTGCTAATTAAGTAATGCTAAACAGCCTTAAAACAAAAAACCGCCAGTTGGCGGTTTTTTTAATGTGCTTTTGTAATTAACCTAAAAGCTCACCAAGTTGTGAACTAACAGCTTCAACAGCTTGTGTACCATCTAATTTATGGTATTGAGTGTTACCAGCCGCAGCTTCTGCTTGGTAATAATCAACTAATGGCATAGTTTGCTCGTGGTAAATACCTAAACGTTTACGTACTGTTTCTTCAGTATCGTCAGCGCGAACAATTAAGTCATCTCCAGTTTCGTTGTCTTTACCTTCCACTTTTGGCGGGTTATAAACAATGTGGTAAACACGACCAGAACCAGGATGAACACGACGTCCGCCCATACGCTCAACAATTACTTCATCCGCAACGTCAAATTCAATAACGTGATCAACCACTACGCCATTTTCTTTCATTGCATCGGCTTGAGGAATTGTGCGTGGGAAACCATCAAGTAAAAAACCTTTCTCACAATCCGCTTTAGTAATACGCTCTTTTACTAAACCAATAATAATATCATCAGAAATTAGTTGACCAGCATCCATTACTTTTTTTGCTTCCAAGCCTAGTGGCGTGCCTTCTTTAATTGCTGCACGTAACATATCGCCAGTAGAGATTTGTGGAATACCGTATTTGTCCATTAAAAACTGAGCTTGAGTACCTTTACCAGCACCCGGCGCGCCCAAAAGTATAATGCGCATATTATTGTCCCCTAGTATGGATAATTATTTTAAAGCCTGAATTCTTCCACAAGCGCCGCCGATACTCAAGCAACTTATACTAATTGATGAGTTGCAAGTGTATTTACAGTGCATTAAAAAAGGGAACACATGTTCCCTTTTATTTAAAGTATATAATTTATACTTTTATTAACTAAATAAATAGCTAACTGACTACTTGCTTAGTTCAAGCATAAGCTTGTTTAAGCGAGTAACAAATCCAGTTGGATCTTTAAGTGTACCGCGCTCTGCAAGCAATGCTTGGTCTAGTAAAACATGTGACCACTGTGAAAACTTATCTTCGTCTTGCTCGTCATTTAAATGCTTAACAAGTTGGTGTTCTGGGTTTAGCTCAAACACAGGTTTCGCTTCAGGGGCTGCTTGACCAACAGATTCCATTAGCTTTTGCATTTGTGAGCTCATGTCGTTGTCGTCGCTTACAACACATGCTGGAGAGTCTGTTAAGCGGTGCGTAAAGCGTACTTCTTTAACGTCATCACCTAGTGCTGTTTTAATACGTTCAACAAGCCCAGCCATCTCTTTTTCAGACTCTTCTTGTGCTTTTTTAGTCTCTTCGTCGTCCAGCTTACCTAAATCTAAATCACCACGTGTGATTGACTGTAGTTGCTTATCAGCAAATTCAGTTAAGTGGCTCATCATCCACTCGTCAACACGGTCACTTAGTAACAATACTTCAATACCTTTTTTGCGGAAAATCTCTAAATGAGGAGAATTTTTCGCAGAAGTGAATGTATCAGCTACTACATAGTAAATTTTGTCTTGGTCTTCGTTCATGCGCTCAACATATTGCTCAAGCGACACATCTTGCGTTTCTGAATCAGTATGAGTAGAAGAAAAGCGTAATAACTTACAAACAGCTTCTTTGTTTGCCGCATCTTCAGCTGGGCCTTCTTTCATTACTTGACCAAACTCGTTCCAAAATACTTGGTAATCGTCAGCTTTGTTTTTAGCCATACGCTCAAGCATTTTAATAATGCGCGATGTACACCCTTTACGAATAGCTTGCGTTACTTTGTTATCTTGTAGAATTTCGCGAGATACGTTTAATGGTAAATCGTTTGAATCTAATAAACCTTTTACAAAGCGAAGGTAGCTTGGCATAAACTGCTCAGCATCATCCATTACAAATACACGTTGTACGTAAAGTTTTAAACCACTTTGACGCTCACGGTTCCATAAATCGAAAGGTGCTTTTTTAGGGATATATAAAAGGCTAGTGTATTCAGTTTTACCTTCAACCTTATTATGTGCCCAGCTAAGTGGATCTTCCCAATCGTGGCTTACGTGCTTGTAAAACTCTTTGTACTCTTCATCAGAAAGCTCTGACTTATCACGCGTCCACAATGCCGTTGCACGGTTAATACTTTCCCATTCACCTGGTACTGCTGGGATTTTTTCGCCGTCTTCGCCTTCAGACTCAGGTACTTCTGCTTTAAACATTTGTACTGGTGTAGAAATATGGTCTGAGTATTTAGTAACAATGCCACGTAAGCGGTAATCGTCAGAAAATTCTTTTTCTTCATCACGAAGATGTAGAATGATGTCGGTACCACGGCCTTCTTTTTCAATTTCTTGAAGCGTGTATTCTCCTTCACCTTGAGATTCCCACTCGTAAGCCGTTGTTTCGCCTGCTTTACGTGTACGAACAGTCACTAAATCGGCAACAATAAATGCTGAGTAAAAACCAACACCGAATTGACCAATTAGCTGTGAATCTTTACTTTGATCACCCGTTAAATTTTTGAAAAAATCAGCAGTACCTGACTTTGCAATAGTACCTAATGAGCTAATTACTTCATCGCGCGTCATACCAATACCATTATCAGAAATAGTAATGGTATTTGCTTCTTTATCTGCGCTAATACGTACACGTAAATCGGCATCACCTTGGTAAAGGTCGCCTTGAGATAGCGCTAAAAAGCGTAACTTGTCTGCTGCGTCTGATGCATTTGACACAAGCTCGCGTAAAAATATTTCTTTATTAGAATAAAGAGAATGAATCATTAAGTTTAATAATTGTTTTACTTCTGTTTGAAAGCCTAATGTTTCTTTTTGTGCTGCAGTCATTTATATATCTCCAATTTGCAAAGTGTCTGCGTTATGCACTTAATATGGGGTGAGGTGTTAGAACTTCAAGGGAAAACAAATATTTTTTTGATAAGAAAAAGTAAAAAGAAGCTATTTAATTTATTGCTCACCCAGGTGTTTATTACAGGAGAATCATAATTTGACATAGGAAACAGCCCTTTCGTTATTCTTATAGCCTGCATCCGTGTAGGCTATAAAAGCAAATTACCTTAGGGTGTGTTGTTCTTTGTGAATTGGAATTTGTTCAATCAAGGGGCGATTTGATCACGGCGCGAGGTTTGTAATCTGGCGGGCTCGATAACTGCTCCAGCGTTATTCTATTGACTTACATCCATATAAGAATAAATAAAAATTGAGCAAAGCTTCCGCGTCCTGCTCACGCCGCTTACCTGCACCCTTTGGGTCCTAAAAGAACCCAAAGGGCTGTGCATGCATTGCCTTTATACCGCGTTATCGTCTATTTATGGGGAACAACCACACATCATAGGCTCTGCCTTGCTTAAATACCAAGCACACCGCTGTAAATTCAGCCACCAAAGATCAACACGCCCCAATCATTATTTCATTTTTATTTTATATTTTTTAAATTAGCTAAGCGCTTAGCGTATAAAGCAGCACCAACAACGGGGCTATGAAGTGGCTCATAAAGTTTATAGTTGCTCGAAAAACGCTTTAATGCATTAATAAAAGGAAACAGCACTAATGCCCCAGCATTAAACACACCGCCAGAATAAGATACCTTAACCTCTTCATCTTCATCTTCAGCGAACGGTAATACTTTACGAACCCCTTCAACTATTTCAGCTAATTCGTTAGCCGCATCATCTAAAATGGCTATGGCGTATTTGTCGCCCTCTGAAGCAGCCTTACAAACTAAAGTAGAAATAGAAGCCACTTTACTTCTATCCCCATTCCAATCACAAAGCACTAATCCTGTAATATCTAGGTCACTTTCAATATGAAACGTCGTTTTTAATAAAAAGTATAGCGGCCCTTTGGCTAAGCGCCCATCACTCATTTTTGTAAATACTTGCAGTCCTTTACAGCCAATCCAATAAGCAGAGCCTTCATCACTAAAAAGCTCCCCCCAACCACCACAGCGAGCATTTTGGTTCTTACTCACGCCATAAGCGATTGAACCAGTCCCTGAAACAATGTTAATACCGTCAGCACCATTAAATGCAGCAGCCCAACCATTGACCATATCATTATCACAATGATACTTATCAGAGCGCATAAAGTGTGACGGCAAAGCATTAATTTCATCAATTAACTTACTGTCTTCGCCATATGCGGGTAACCCAAAAAAAGCAAAAGTAATATCATCTACTGAACCGTTCACTTGCTCAAGCAGTGCTTTAACACCCGACTCTAAAACCGATTGTGCGCCATCTAAGCCAACTTCAACATAGTAACAAGTTCCAGATTCATGGCTTGCTACTACATTATGTGCGTGATCAAGTAATGTAAACGCCGTTTTTGTTCCACCGCCATCAACACCTAAATAATACATATTGTTTCTCCTGTTCAATTATCTTTGCTTATAAAGCATAGATATTTACACCTTGCACAACACGGTTTATTGTTCCAGATGAGCTAGGGTTATCGGGTGTATTATTGATCGCTAAGGCATGCTCAAAACCATACATTTGCACGCAAACAATATAAGGGAAAAGCAAAAATATATCTTCTGCATTTTCCATTCCTGATAAAGACAAACATTCAAAACCAGTGTGTTCTTCACTTGCTTTAGCATCAACGACAATAATCTCACCTACTTCTGAGTCACCGGTTAGCTCAGTGAGTAAATCTAAATCATATTTACGCGTTAACGGGTGATTTGAAATAAATAATATAACGAGCGTTTTATCATTCACAATTGCTTTTGGTCCATGCCTGAATCCTAACGGAGAATCAAAGCTCGACACTGCTACACCGTCGGTAAGCTCAAGTAATTTTAATGCACCTTCTCGAGCAAGCCCTTTAAATATCCCACTTCCAAGATAAATAACGCGTTCGTACTTTTTATTTGCAACTGTTTTTATTATTTGGTCATAGCGCGTTATTAACGACTCTGTAGCGGCCATGCTTTTTTCAAATTGTAATTTGAAATTTTCTACCGGACAAAATACATACAATGCAGATAACATCATCGAGCTAAAGCTCGACGTCATTGCAAAGCTTATGTCGTTTGTTTCTGGAGGCATTAATAAAGCAAATTTATTAGTACCAGAGCAACGCTTATACAACTCGCCCTCTTCGTTACATGTAATTGCTAACTGGTAACACTCTTTAACTAATGAATCAGCATAGTCAACAGATGCAACACTTTCTGGGCTATTTCCTGAGCGAGCAAACGACACTAAAAGAGTCGGTATATCCGATTGAAAATAATCATGTGGATTTGATACTAAATCAGTTGTAGCTATCGCCTCTACTCGTTTACCTAACTTAGCACAAACCGCAGGGGCAATACTCTCGCCAACAAAAGCAGATGTGCCTGCGCCTGTAAAAATAATACGTAAATTAGGCTTTGCTAAAATAGGTTTCAAAAATGCATCAATACTAGGCTGAACTTGTATTAAATTAGACAGCACTTTATCCCAACACGCTGGCTGTTGTTGAATCTCTTTTGCCGTCCAATACGCGTCTTTCTCTTTTAATAAATCTTGAGAATAGTTTAAGTAAGTCATAGGTTAAGCGTCCTTTTTTTGAGCGTTAACAGCTGTATTACAAGCAACAGAATACTGCTCTAATACTTGAGAAATTTTATGAAAAATTAATTCACGTATATTCATTTTTAGTTTTCCATCTTTAATAGCTTGATGTTGCTCGGGCATAAACTGGCTAAGTAGCGTTAAAGGCGGTGGAGAAAGCTGAAGATTATTAATCAATAGATCTAATGCAAAATCAACTTTTGGCGTAGGCCAATAATAACGAACTCGGTCACTTAAGCTGTACTGGCAATCTAAGGCTTGTTGTTTTGCCTCTGTTGCATAATACTTTTTCCAATAGACTGGATTTTCATGCATTGCTTCTAAAATGACACTTTTTACATTTGAGAGTGATTCTAAGTCTATCCACTCTTTTTCAATAGCATCTAAAGCCCAAACGGCCTCGCGAAGCGCGAATGTTAACCACGGACCAACCTTTAATATGGCAAAATGCCCTTTTACTAATTCACTCAAATGCCCAACGGATTGATAATCAGTTGAATGTGCTTCAAACACCATATTTTTATTTGACTCAATAAATTGACTCAATACGACCGCTTTTTCTGGCTCAAAGGCAATTACTTTATGGTGATCAAACTCAACACCTGGCTGAACAACTAAACCAATAATACGCTCCCAAGCATCTTTTAAGCCCACTTTATTAAACGCGTCATAATGCACATTAATTGTTTCATTCGCCGCTTCAGGCGATGTAACTTCTAAGCAATCGAGCCCTTCTTGCGCTCCACCTGGAACCGGCACCTCTGTACCTATAACGTACACTGGTGGTTCACCGCCTACTTTCTGCCATGTTTTTTCAGCTACAGCGCACAACCGAGCCGCACGTTTAGCAACATCAGCATCCCCCAAGGGAACAGGATCATCTGAACAAGACATTGAACAATCTAAATGAATTTTTCTAAAACCAGCACTAACATAAGCATCTATAAGTACATCTGATTTAGCCATCGCTTCATCAGCGGATAAATCCTGCCAACAATTTGGGCCTAAATGATCTCCACCCAAAATAACTTTATTAAGAGGTAAACCTACTTTATTAGCTAAAACATGGATTAGATCATAAAAATCACTCGGTGTTTTCCCCGTATAACCACCGTCTTGATTCACTTGATTAGACGTTGCCTCAACTATCAGATGTTCACCCTTACTTAATGCATGCTTCATAGCAGCCTCAAGCACTAATGGGTGTGATGAACACACTGAATATAATCCATTTTGTTTACCCATTTTATGCTGTTGAATTAAATCTAGTAATACTTTCAATTGACCTCCTAATAAAGCAGTTAAAACTGAAATGTTTTTAAATAACTGAGCTGAGTATGAAACAAACATAGAAACAAGTAAACAACTTTTAGTTTCATTTAGCTTCACTTTGAATTTAAAAACACTAAAGTTAAATAAAAAGATGCGTTTAGATTGCAAATCAATCTCAATTGTTAATATTACTTTAATTTAATTTCATTTTATTGTCACTTTTCGTTTGACAGTAGTTTCAATGTCCTCCAGTATGATTGTGCGGTTTAGTAGAATGATTTCTATATTTATTACAATAAAAAATCCAACAGGTGAATATTATGAACAACAGGATCAGCTTTAAAAAAACCTTATTGACGATTGCAATATTTGGCGCATGTCATCAACAAGTGCTAGCTCAAGAAACGCAAGAAAGTACAGACATTGAAGTAATTAGTATTACAGGTGTACGTGGCAGTCTTGCTAAGTCGTCAGATATAAAACAAGAGGCTAAATCTTTAGTTGATTCAATTGCCGCCGAAGAGTTGGGTCGGTTTCCTGATAATAATGTAGCGGATTCCCTTTCTCACATTTCGGGGATTACAGTTAGCCGAACACGTGGTGGTGAAGCTCAATATGTAAATATTCGAGGACTAGGACCAGAATTTAGTATTGTAACACTTAACAACAGAATTTTAGCAACCGACGATGGCGGTCGTAACTTTGCATTTGATGTACTCCCTTCTGAAATGATAAGTGGCGCGGATGTATGGAAATCAGTAGAAGCCAAAAATATAGAAGGCAGTATTGGTGGTGCTGTTAACCTTAAGTCAGCGCGTGCCTTTGATAACCCAGGCCAGCAAATGCTTTTTTCTGCTACCGCTGATTACAATGATTTATCAGAAGATACCGGTAAAAAATTAAATGCTATTTATAGTAATACGTTCGCTGATGATACCGTTGGCTTCATTTTTGGCTTATCACACTCAACAGGCACTCGACGCACCGATGAGATGTTTGATAATTTCTTCTTTGGTGTCGATGATGAAATATCATACGATGTAAACAATGATGGAAATATCACATCTGATGAAACCAACCTTGTTATGCCTGGTTCATACGCACTCGGTGTTTATGCGACTGACTTTAAACGCACCGGTGTTACGTCTTCGATTGAATGGAAAGTATCCGATCGTTTTGAACTTGTTGCCGATGTAATGCTTACCAAACTAGAATCTGATGCAACTGGATACTCGCAGTCTTTTTATATGGCAGACGAAAGCGCTGCACAAAATCGATTATCTAATATTGTTCTCGATGGTAATGTTGTAACAGCAATGGATATTGCAGATGTATCGATGGAATTAATCACATTGGATGAACACAGAACTGTTGATACCAAAATGTTTGGCTTAAGTGGTACTTTTAATGCGACCGATGACTTGACTATTAAAGGTGATATTTACCAATCAAGTTCTGAGCGTGACTCCGGCGGTAAAAACACTTACGTTGTTGCAGGTGCGCCTGGTGCGCATACTGGTCATTACGAATCTAATTCTGGCGGTTTACCTGATTACATTGCAAACTGGACACAAGGTAGAACATCTGACGACTTTGGGAATGACGATTTTTCACCGCACTGGGCTGCTCGTGATGGCAGCGACATTAAAGACACCGTTACCGGTGTTTCATTAGATGCGGAGCTACTTCTCGATTATAAATACATGCCAAAAGTACAGTTTGGTGCTGCGTTTACATCAAGAGATAAAACAAATACCGCTTACGATAACTATGAACTAGGCGCCTGTAATTATTGTGGCTATCCGTTCACTTTTGGCGAAGTGGGCGCTGATGTTACCAGAGAATTCCCTTATGATGATTTTTTTGCTGGTGATTCTGCAAATATCCCCCGCTCTTTTCCGATTTTTAGTATCCCTGATTATGCGGCCGGTTTAGCGGCATCAGATGGTCAAACAATTACAGACTATTTAGGGAATGAAAGAACATTTGGCGAGAATGAGTCTGATTTATGGTCACCTATTTTTAACCCTGTAAATTCTTATGATATTACAGAAGATACGACCGCAATTTATGTTCAAGCCGATTTAGCCGGCGAAGAATGGTTTGCCAATGTTGGTTTACGTTGGATTGAAACCGAAGTGTCGTCTAAATATTCTTATAACTCTATTCAGTCTATACAAATCGTTAACCCCGACGCAGCGAATCCATCTTGGGATGTTACCTATTCAGACAGTGCCGGCCAAGAAGCACAAGGAAGCTATAGCAAATTGCTCCCAGCAATAAATGCGGGCCTTTACCTTAGCGAAGATCTTTTGTTACGTGGCGCATTAGCACAGTCATTATCGCGACCAACTTTAGATCAATTGGCTCCACTTACGACCGATAACGCACAGTCGGGGTTATTCACTATGGCGATTAGTGGCAACCCAAGTATTGAGCCGGTATTTTCAGATCAAGCCGATCTTTCTCTAGAATGGTATTTTGAAGAAGGTGGAATGTTAGCCGGTGCTATATTTTGGAAAGACTTAGACGGTTTTATTACAATAAATACCACTCAAGTAGAAATTGCATCCGAAACATTCCAAGTAACTCAGCCTATTAACGGCGATTCAGCAGAAGTTTTAGGTGCTGAACTAAGTGTACAGAAATTCTTCGAAAGTGGCTTTGGATTTACCGCAAGCTATGCCTATACAGACACTAGTACAACAATCGATGGGGTAGATGCGGGTCCGTTAACAGGCGTTGCTGATAACTCATACTCTGTTTCATTCATTTATGAAGATGATAAATTCAGCACCCAAATAGCACTCGATTATACCGATGACTACGTAACTGACTCATTTAGCCCTCTTGGTGATGATTATCAAACATCTATGGATGAGCAATATATTGTTTCCGCGTCATTGCAATATAACATTGATGAAAACTTTCAAGTCTTTGTTGAAGCACAAAATTTGCTTGATGAATCAAACCAAACATTTCAAGGTCGAGATGATATGCCCGGTTCTATTCAATTATATGGAAGAACACTTAGCTTAGGCGTACGTGCATCTTTTTAAGTTTTAGTGCTAAAAACGAATGCCTATATAAAATATATAGGCATTCGATAACAACGTTTACATATAACTTCACATCATATAAATACGATAAAAAGATATCACCAATATAATAAGAGATATATAAAATGCAAAAACCTTGGTTACTTTTCGCGGTCGCTGTTACCGTTATGTGGGGATTATGGGGTGCATTGACCGCAATGCTCGCAAGCAGTACTCCTTCAACAATTATTTATTCTATTTGGGCTGTGACGATGGTCATACCTTGTGTTATTGCGCTTAAATTAGTCGGCTGGAAATTAGCAACTGATAAATACTCAATTTTACTGGGGTGTACAATTGGGTTTCTTGGCTCTGGTGGTCAAATGCTGTTGTTCCATGCTGTAGATACCGGCCCTGCTTACCTTATTTTCCCCATTGTTTCATTGTCGCCACTCATCACTATCGTTTTGTCTTTTTTATTACTCAAAGAACGTACTGGCAAGCTAGGCACTATTGGTATTTGTTTAGCGCTAATAACACTGCCATTATTTGAATACTCACAAGGCGATGAATCAAGTACACACAATTTAGTATGGTTCTTACTCGCTATTTCAGTGATGGCTGCATGGGGGCTACAAGCTTTTTTTATGAAGTTCTCTAATAACCACATGAACGCCGAAAGCATCTTTTTTTACATGACAATTACAGCGCTTCTATTAATTCCTGTTGCTTACTTTATGACTGATACACAATCATTAAAAGACTTTGATTTTAGTACAATCCCATCAATTGCAGGTATTCAAATCCTAAATTCTATTGGTGCTTTATGCCTGGTTTATGCATTTCGTTATGGTAAAGCAATGGTAGTGTCGCCTTTAACAAACGCAGGTGCCCCTTTAATCTCTTCAATATTAAGTATTCTTTTTATTGGAATTATCCCGAATGAATTTAAGATTTTAGGCATCATACTCGCCATTATCGCAGCAATATTATTGGCTATAGAACCTGAAGATAACAAATCAAGTAACTAATTTTTGAGAGGCTATTATGAAAAAACACATTGGCGCTATTTCTATTTTCGCATTTTCTCTAACCGGTTGCTCAGGCGTAAGTGATAAAGCTAACAACGCACACTACACAATGAGCGATTACTACTCAGTAAATAAAATTGACGCTCATGTACATGCCAATAACACGTCTGCGGCTTTTATTGAGCAAGCGCAAAAAGACAACATAAAGTTACTATCAATAAACGTCGACTACCCCGACTTTCCTAGTATTGATAAACAAGCGAGTATTGCGCAGTTACTTTCGAAAAAATACCCGCTTAATTTTTATTTCGTTACCACGTTTTCAATGCAAGGTGCAGACACACCCCAATGGAAAAACAATGTAATTAAACGCATTGATTTGGCAATAAATAAAGGCGCTAAAGCAGTAAAAGTATGGAAAAACATAGGGATGGATTTTAAAAACCAAAAGCAAAATTTGGTAATGATTGACGATCCTCTTTTCGATCCTATTTTTAACCATTTAACCAATAAAAACATTCCATTGATTGGTCATCAAGGCGAGCCTAAAAATTGCTGGTTACCTGTGAGTAAAATGACGGTAAATAATGATAAACAATATTTTGCAGCTCATCCGCAATACCATATGTATTTACACCCTGAAATGCCAAGCTATGAGCAACAAATGCAAGTTCGTAACAATATGCTTAATAAGCACCCTAATATGCATTTTATGGGAGCACACTTAGCAAGTTTAGAGTGGAGCGTTGATGAAATAGCCTTATTTTTAGATACCTACCCAAATGCAGTTGTCGATTTGGCAGCAAGAATGGGGCAAATTCAGTATCAATCAAAACTCGATAAACAGAAAGTACGTGAATTTTTTATTAAATATCAAACTCGTATTTTATATGCGACTGATTTAACTCACGCTCCTGACGCTACTGATATGCAGCTTAAAAAAGAAGCTCATAAAAAATGGACTGAAGACTGGCTGTATCTAAATACAGATAAGTCATTAAGTGTGCCTGAAGTGGATGGCGATATCGTGGGTTTGGCATTACCAAAAAGCGTTGTTGATAATTTGTATGCTAACAACGCCGTTCGTTTTTTCAATATAAGTGCAAACTAATCGTTAGCTTTGCACTTTCAACATATATTATTTTAAAGGTTAAATAATGAAAAAAAATTACACCTCTAACTTACTCATTTGCGCCATTAGCACTTTTTCACTTGTAAGCTGCTCTAAACAAGCAATTAACTCAACTATCAACAATGATATAGTTTACACCGTAAAAACAGATGCTCTTTCTTTAGAATTTAATAATTTACTGCATAGTCATATTGTCGGGAATGTAAACGGAAACCAAATAGCGTTAGGCGACATTAAGCCTAGTGAATATGTGGTGACACTTGATAAAAACGTGATTAGCGACTTTAACTTTATTGAAAAAAAAGTGCAGCCAATAGAAAACGAATTAGGCTACGGCACCCAAGTAGAGCTAAGCGGTATATCATCACAAGGACTGCTTAAAAAAACTGTTGTGAGTGTATATAAACGCTACCCGACTATGGCATTTTTTAATGTGAGTTACACGAATACAACTGACGCTAATATTAAAATTGTTAAATGGGTTAATAACGACTACACACTTTCAGACAATAAAACGGTTCAAACCGAGCAGCCCGCCTACTGGTCTTATCAGGGCGCTTCTTATGAAGATCGAAGAGATTGGATAACCCCAATCACACCTGGTTATAGCCAGAAAAATTACATGGGTATGAACTCATCAGATTACGGCGGCGGCACTGCAATAGTCGATTTATGGCGAAAAGATATAGGTATTGCCGTCGGTCATACCGAAACATCGCCTAAATTAGTTTCATTACCACTTAATTATACAAAAACAGATAACGGTGCAACAATTCACGTTGAGCTTGAGAAAGGAAATGAACTCAAAAAAGGTGAAACACTTAATACCATTCAAACCTTTGTTAACGTCCATAATAACGATTATTACGCCACACTTAAAAGCTACCGCAAAGTAATGGCTGATAAAGGGTTAAAAATGGCTGATGTACCCGACTCAGCATACGAGCCAATTTGGTGTGCGTGGGGTTACGACCGTAACTTTGACGTAAATGAAGTACTTGGTACATTAGAAACCGCTAAAAAAATGGGTTTAGAATGGGCTGTTCTCGATGATGGCTGGCAGACAGCTGAAGGTGATTGGTACTTAGACCGTAAAAAGTTCCCTAATGGCGATGAAGATATGAAAGCCTTTGTATCTAAAATAAACGAAGCAGGGCTAAAAGCAAAATTATGGTGGGCTCCTTTAGCGGTAGATCCTGGCACCGACTTATTACACGAACACACCGACATGTTATTACTTGATGAAAATGGAGCTGTTCAAGACGTAACATGGTGGAATAGTTTTTACCTTTGCCCTGCCTACAAAGACACAATTGAGCACAGTAAAGCACTTGTTCGCAAAATGCTGGGGGAATGGGGATATGAAGGGCTTAAGATTGACGGACAACACCTCAACGGCGTTGCGCCTTGTTATAACCCTGCACACAATCATGCATACCCAGAAGAGTCTGTAGAAAAGTTAGCCGAGTATTGGGAAGAAATATTTAAAACAGCAAAAGAAGTAAAACCCGATGCGGTGATTGAAATTTGTCCTTGCGGCACATCTTACGCTTTCCATAACTTGCCTTTTATGAATCAAACTGTTAGCTCAGATCCGTTATCGTCTTGGCAAATACGCCACAAGGGAAAAACGCTAAAAGGTTTAATGGGCGAATCATCACCTTATTATGGAGATCATGTTGAGCTTAGTGATAATGCCAATGACTTTGCTTCATCAGTTGGCATTGGAGGCATTGTTGGTACAAAATTTACCATGCCTAACTCAACGGGTATTGCCGCTGAATTTGCCTTAGATAAAGAAACAGAACAAACATGGAAAAAATGGATTGATATATACAAAGAAAAAATGCTGCCTAAAGGTATCTATTTAGGGGAGTTATACGATATTGGTTTTGACCTCCCAGAAACCCATGCAATACAAAAAGGCGCTAATATGTATTACGCATTTTATGCCGATAGCTGGGATGGCGAAGTGGAACTAAGAGGGTTAGAACAAGGCGAGTATCAAATAAAAGACTATGTGAATAATAAAATTTTAGGCACAACCTCAGGTACTAACGCTAAGTTAAATACTCAATTTAAAGGTTACTTATTATTAGAGTTGACGCCAACAAAGGCGATTAATTAATGAAGTCAATTATCTATTTATTGTTGTATATAGGGTGCTCTTTTTGTATAGCTCAGCCGTTAGCGGTAAAAGATACTGCACCAGCATTTTCTTTACCGTTATTAAACGATGAACACACGATCACCCTATCCGATTATAAAGGCAAAGTAGTGTATGTTGATTTTTGGGCGTCATGGTGCGTACCATGTCGCCGCTCATTTCCTTTTTTAAATGCGCTGCGAGAAGAGTATACAGACAAAGGCTTTGAGGTAATTGCAATAAACTTAGAGCAAGAGTCTGAGGCTGCTAATGCGTTTTTAACTCAACACCCTGTTTCATACCCTGTTGTAGCTGGCTATAACAGTACAGTGGGCACTGATTACGAAATTATAGCTATGCCAACAGCCTATCTAATAGGCAAGGATGGGAACATAAGGGTTAAACATATGGGGTTTAATACTGCACAAAAAGATTATCTTGAGGCCGTTGTCGACAAGCTCGTTTCAGAGTTTTAAACGAAGGGTTTAAACTAGTAATTGTTCATAGGTTAGACATTAAGAGATAATTGGATTCAGGCCGCATTTTAATCGTCCTTTTTCTTTATCTCTTTTTGGGTTCGCTCTTCGTGCATATTTTGACAAAAAAATGATAGTT
>NZ_JADYXF010000068.1:0-15292 GCF_015864385.1 Pseudoalteromonas sp. SWXJZ94C | reverse complement strand
AACCGCTCATATTTTAAATACTGGATATGCCCAATGTTTGAGCCACAAAGGGTTGGTTATGTGTAAGCATAAACCACAAACTTGTTACAGCGCAGTGTGTAAACACAGCCAGAAACTGGACTGACATTGGTACTAAACGATGACTGAGGCGAAAGCCAAGGGCCTTAATTAATCATCAATAATGCTTAATTAAACTGCCTAAATTCATATGGGTGACTGGTGCATATTCACACCAATCGACGTCATTACTAGGTGCATAGTCATATTTAAATTGAGTTTAAATAATAAGAACACTTGGTTTTTGAATAAAAAAGATCAAGAAAACACAGCTGTCTGCTTGACCGGAATTTTCTAATGGGTGACCCCTTAGGTCTTTTAAAAGCACAAGTTGCATTAATCGCTGGCGCAGTAGGGGGTGCAATTGGGCTTGTTGTAATGAACTTAGGTTTAAGCTACACCATGGGCGTTGTTGTAACCGGCGCTGTAATTGGGCTTATGGTTGCAACATCAGAAGAGGTATTTAGAAAAGCATCAATTAACGTTACTTTAAAACCTATTGGTACTGGCATTTCATTAGCAAAAGCGCACAGCTTTAATTTAACTTTAGGTGCAGATCCTATTTTAGTTGGGTTTACAGATGATATGGATATTAAGTTAACAAGCAGCGGAATTGCGATGCAAAAGCAAATAGGCCGTATTTCAATTGAAGGTAATGACGTGTTTTTTACTGATGATAGTGACAACAGTAAAGTGAAAATAACAAAAGAAAGAGGGTTTAGCATCGAAAACTGTGAAGTAAGCCTGCAAGGTATTAGCTAAATCTTAAACTGATATACAACATGATTTAACTACTTAAAGGCAAAGAGCTTGAACAAATGAAAGGGTAAATATTCTCCCTTTAATAAGCGCCAAAACTAAAGTAATAGAACTAGAATAATAGAACTAAAGCAATAGTTTTGGCGTTGTTAGACTGCTTCACTCTTTAAGCTTTTTTACTAAACCCAAGCATTTTATAAACTTGCAGTAACTACCTAATTTCTCAATAATTAAATTATTAATGCGCTTAAGTAAAGTGTGAGTCGCTTGTTCAATATCACGATCTGCAATAGCATTTAATATTATTTTTTAAACTTTTATTATTTCGATTTAAGCTGCCTCGATTGCGGTTTTTCCTTAGTTGTTAACTGGGTCATCAACTTTCGAGTATGT
Source organism: Pseudoalteromonas sp. SWXJZ94C (assembly GCF_015864385.1). Taxonomy (NCBI): domain Bacteria; kingdom Pseudomonadati; phylum Pseudomonadota; class Gammaproteobacteria; order Alteromonadales; family Pseudoalteromonadaceae; genus Pseudoalteromonas; species Pseudoalteromonas sp. SWXJZ94C. The sequence goes on along the minus strand of NZ_JADYXF010000068.1, from coordinate 14,083 downwards.
TGTGAAAATGAATAACATTAGACGTGACGTAGTTTTTGTAAAAGACGTAGTAGAGCCTTTGGTGTAATAAGCAACTAAAAGGAGCATATAGCTGATAGTCGGCTAAGAGCTGTGGTTTCAACTGGTGAATGCAACACTATCCTTATTATTAGTTAAAGGAGCGTTCACAGGAAACAGAGAAAGTGTATTTGTTATAATGCAAAACAAAGAAGATTAACTTTTAGTCTTAAATAGTCGTCAATTTTTTATAGATATAATGCAATAAGCTCTGCTTTGATATATAAAAACAGAGCCCAAGTTTAGGTTATGGTTTTAACTAATTTATGATCTGCGCCTTTCGATCTAAAATTCCACTAAAACGAGTTAAAACAAGTGCAATTAAAACAACAACAGCGCCAACCCAAGGAGTATTCATTAAACCATGCTCTTCAACAATGATACCACCTCCCCATGCTCCTATTGCAATGCCTACATTAAAAGCTGCGATATTTAGACCCGATGCAACATCTACTGCATCAGGTGTGTATTTTTCAGCTAGTTTCACAATATAAACTTGCAAGCCAGGTACGTTACCGAAAGCAAATGCACCCCATACTAAAATAGTTATCACAGCTGCAACCGGGTTATAAGCGGTAAAGTTTAAGACTAATAATATCCCTGCAAGTCCTGAAAAAATTATCGTTAATGCTTTAATAGGACCAAGGCTATCAGCCATTTTTCCACCCCATATGTTTCCGACAGCAACGGAAATACCGTACACTAAAAGTATTAAACCTACCGAACTAGATGCAAAGCCAGTCACTTCATTAAGAATGGGTGCTAAATAAGTAAAAGCAATAAAAGTTCCGCCATAGCCAATCGCTGTGATCGCATAAACTAATAATAACCTTGGATGAGTTAACACTTTAACCTGTGCTGCAAGATTAGTTGGTTTAGCTTGCTTTAAATTGCTTGGGACGAGTATAGCGCTACCAATCATGGCTAATAAACCTAAAATAGATACGGTTAAAAAGGTAGCTTCCCAACCGAAAACTTGACCGATATAAGTGCCTAATGGAACCCCTGTTACTAAAGCTACGGTTAATCCTGTGAACATAATTGCAATAGCACTTGCTCCTTTTTCTTTCGGTACTAAGCTTGTAGCAATAGTAGAGCCTATAGAGAAAAATACACCATGTGCCAGTCCTGTTAGTATTCTAGCTATTATCAATGCTTCAAAACTAGGTGCTTGCCAAGCGACCAAGTTTCCAATAACAAACAACCCCATAACCGATAACAACACGTTTTTTCTATTCCACTTACTTGTAAAAGCGGTTAAAACAGGAGCACCTATTGCTACACCTAGTGCGTATAGACTAACTAATAAGCCTGCTGAAGGGATCGATATACTAAGGTCTTGTGCCATTGTTGGTAGTAATCCGACAATCACAAATTCGGTTGTTCCTATCGCAAAAGCGCTGAGTGCTAATGCAAGTAATGCTAGTGGCATCATAATCTCCAAGTTTAATTAATACAGCGGTGTGAAGTTAGGGGGTTAAAGAAACCCTTACTTCTATTTGTTGGCGTAATTATTACCTGCTAAACTGTTGCAATAAACAGTGTTACTTACAAAATACTATTGTAATAAATGAGGTTAATTTGAATTTAAAAACAAGATCCGATGATTTAGAGCTTTTATTAGCTGTTGTTGAGTTTGGCGGTTTTTCTGCTGCTGCCGACGCATTAAATATTCAAGTTGCTCGTATATCTCGCTCTGTAACAAAAATAGAAAAAGATCTTGGAGAAACTATTTTAATTCGTACAACTAGACGAGTTATGTTGACAGATGAAGGTAAGAAATTTGTTGATGCAGTAAGTATTGGTCTTCAGCATATTCAAAATGCAGAAGCAGACATAGCTGTTAAGGCAAAGATCCTTCAAGGAAAGTTGCGTATTGATGCTGTTAGCCCATTTATATTTCATCAAATTGCGCCTCATATAAGTGCTTTTAAAAAGGCTTACCCTAATATTGACATTGAACTTAATTCTAATGAAGTAATCGTTGATTTAATTGAAAAACGTACCGATGTAGCAATTAGAATAGGAAAATTAGATGACTCAACATTACATGCCAAAATTCTAGGAAAAAGTTCACTTTTTATTGTGGCATCTCCGCAATATATTACACAAAACGGCTTACCTAAAAAACCAACAGATTTGAAAAATCATACATTAATTGGTTTTTCAAATATTAAAACACTTAACAAATGGCCGATTAGAGGGATAGATATAATCACACCAACAATAACAGCTAGTAATGGTGAAACTATTCGGCAATTAGCTTTATCAGGAAGTGGTATAACGTGCTTATCTGGTTTTATGGCTAACCAGGATATTGAGTCAGGTAAACTCATTTCATTGTTGGACTCATATAGGATTCAAGGTACTGACAGGGAGTTGGTGAATGCAGTATTTTATAAATCGTCAGCAGCTTCTGAAAGGGTTAAAGCATTTATAGACTTCATCAAACCCAAATTAACATTATGATTAACATTAGCTTTGTTTATTTGCTTATCTTATCTTTAAGAACGCTTTTGCAAAGTGGAAGTTTATATAAAAGCCAAACGTTCAGCTAGCCCAATACAAAGCTCATTAAATCTGTTCTACAAAGTAAATCATTAAGTTAAAACCTCAGTAATTAGCGAGTACTCCCTTTATTTCAGTTTGAGATACCCAAGTTAGTAAACCTTATTTCTGATATACTCAGTCAGCACTTTTACTCAAAAGGTAATAGTCTTCAGCTTGCAAGTTAACTCACTGCTCTTCATTATTTATTGTCAAAATTACACCTTTGTAAAATAGAGTTGGTTCATCCGAGCCAAAAACGTACAGAAAAAACACCGCCTAAGTTTATTGGCGAAGTATGATGATTCGTTGATGAACTCAAGCGTACTTACTTTATAAACAGGACTTAGCATGAGTGAATTAACTATCGGCGTTATCGGAACATCCCGCAAGACAGATGAAAGACGGTATCCTATTCACCCAGAGCATTTATTACGAATTCCCGAAAATCTTAGAAAACAAATGGTGTTTGAACAAGGCTATGGCACCGCTTTTAATGTTAGCGATGAATATATTGCAACGTTAACGGGTGGCATTGCATCGCGCAGCGAAATACTTACCCATATTGGCACGGCCATTATTGCAAAGCCTGTACTTGCTGACTTAGAAGAAATGCGCGAAGGAGGCACTATTTGGGGCTATGCCCACTGCGTTCAACAGCATGAAATAACACAAGCGGCAATTGAACGTAAACTTACCTTAATTGCTTTTGAAGATATGTATGTGTGGTCACCACAAGGAAATGCAGGGCGCCATACTTTTTATAAAAACAATGAAATGGCAGGGTATTGCGCTGTAATACATGCTTTGCAACTTAAGGGTATTGATGGTCATTATGGCGATCAACGTAAAACGATTATATTTAGTTTTGGTGCAGTGAGTAGAGGCGCTATTTACGCCCTTAAAGCGCATGGCTTTAGAGATATTACAATTTGTATTCAGCGTCCTGATCACGAAGTGCGTGAAGAAATATTAGATTGTCACTATGTTAAGGTACGAGAAGGTCTTGAAGGAGAGGCTCGCATGATGGTTGTTGAGCATGATGGGACTAATCGACCACTTAGCGATCTTATTAGCGAAGCCGATATTATCGTTAACGGGACTTATCAAGAAACAGCTCATCCGGTTAACTTTGTAATTGAATCAGAGGCCGACTGCTTAAAACCAAACAGCTTAATTATTGATGTTAGCTGTGATGAGGGGATGGGATTCTTTTTTGCAAAGCCGACAACGTTTAAAAATCCTTTATTTCGATATAACAACACGGATTATTATGGTGTTGATCATACACCGAGTTATTTATGGGAAAGCGCGACGCGTTCAATCTCTGCGGCGCTCATTGTATATTTACAAACGATACTCAAAGGCGCTTTACAGTGGCAAAAAGATGAAACCATTCGCCGTGCAATAAACATTGAGCAAGGAATAATTAAAAATACGGCTATTTTGGCATTCCAAAACCGCGAAAATATTTACCCTTATAACGTAATAACACAATGATTATATCTATCTCTAATCTAATTTTACATTAGATTAATTAGGGGTGTGCACTTCGTCTTAATGCTAGTAATTTTAAGGCGAAGTGTTTGTTGACTGATAGTAAAACTGGAGAACTTAAATCTTAAAAGTTTTTATAAAACGAACACCCACAATTTATAAGGCTACCTGATATGCCTAACGATTCTAAAAACATACTAAATCGTGGCTTAGACTATATGCACGACCCATTTTCTAATTTTATGCGTGCTCAAACCACCTCTAGTCTGTTTCTTCTGGTATCTACAATCATTGCACTATGGTGGGCAAATTCAGCTTATTCAGCTACCTATCTGAACTTAGTGCATACGCCTATTGGGATCTCATTAGGAAACTTTGAGCTAAAAACCTCGCTTAAACACATTATTAATGATGGTTTGATGGTGATATTTTTCTTATTGCTTGGGCTTGAAATAAAACGAGAGGTACTTGCTGGAGATTTAGCTGAGCCCAAAAATAGACACATGCTCATTTTTTGCGCCATTGGCGGAATGGTCGTGCCGGCTGGTATTTATTCGCTGTTTAACTGGGGGCAAGATTCACTGATTGGTTGGGGTATACCCATGGCAACCGACACTGCGTTTGCATTAGGTGTGCTTACAATTGTAAGAAAACATATACCAACAAGCTTGTTGGCTTTTATTGTAGGTCTTGCGATTGTTGACGATGTGGGGGCAATACTCGTTATTGCCGTGTTTTATACCCAAGAAATATCGGTGATGTATTTGTCATGCGCCGTTGTTCTATTTGCTTTTTTAGTAGCCGCCAATTATGCCGGAATAAGGCAGCCGCTTTTTTACATTATCATTGGTCTTGCCACCTGGTGGATGATGTTACAGTCAGGTGTGCATCCTACTGTAGCAGGTGTTGCTATTGCTTTAACGGCTCCTGCTCGCTCAATGTTGGGCTCAGGAAGGTCGCTTGAAAAGGCAAAAACAACCATTACCTCTATGCAAAAAGAAATAGAGAAAGTAGATGTTCTGGCTAGCAGACAGGATCATAAACAGGTACTCGAAATTCGTGATTTAGCCGAAAATGCGGGTACACCTTTGCGTCGGTGGGAAGATGTGCTGCACCTGCCTGTCGCACTGTTTATTTTACCGCTATTTGCTTTAGTTAATGCGGGTGTGGTTTTTAACTTTAGTTCATTTGTTGAGAGTCTCAGTGATCCCGTTGGCTTAGGTATTATTAGTGGTCTTGTTGTTGGTAAGTTTATTGGTATTTCGGGTGCGTGTTGGCTTGCTTTGCGCTACAAAATAGGTTGCTTGCCAGAAGGTATCAATCTTCAGCATGTTATTGGTGCTTCACTTATCGCTGGGATTGGATTCACCATGTCTACCTTTATTGCTACGTTGGGGTTTGATGGGCAAGCCGAGCATCTTCATAACGCAAAAACATCGGTTTTAGTGGCTTCGGTTCTTTCTGCAATACTTGGGGTTTTATATATTCGAGTGGTTGCCTCAAAAAAGAGCAATAAATCAATTAATTCAACGTCATAATAGGACGAGAAGGGGCTAATGGGTATTCAATAGTTTGTACTCATTAGTTGTACTTAACCCTTTATTTATCAATTAAACCTATTGTTTAAAACACGCTATGTGGCGTACCGAACAGACCAATTAAAATAAATACGCTAATGTCTTATTAAGGTTTTTTGGCTTTAAATTAATCTATAAGTGCATGAATTTAAATCTTAAAACTATTCCTTAAATCATTACCCCTAAATTATTACCCTTAAATTATACAGAGGAAGTTATCACCTAGATTGCGAAGCACGTTGGCGCTTTAGGCTAGGGCTTATGACAATCTAAAGTAGTAATAAGGCTCCATATTTTTGGTTTCTTAAAAAGGAGAATATTATTTCTACACAAAACGAAAATAGTCCAAATTCTAAAAGTAAAAGCGGTCCGCCAGATATCGATAAAGTGATGAGCGGTGCGTTTAAAAAGTATAAGAAGTTGCTGAGTGGAAAATTTAGCACAAGTTTAACCATAGTATTGTTTTTGGGATTGATTGCTACAGGCTATAGCGCAGTCTATACCGTTCCCAGTGATTCAGTTGCTTTGGTATTAAGGTTTGGTAAGTTTCAAGAAATTCTGCCTGCGGGCTTACATGTAAAAATCCCATTAGGTGTTGATCACGTCACAATAGTGCCTACCAAGCGGCAATTAAAGCAGGAGTTTGGTTTTTCTACTCCTGGAGCCTCAGACCCTGATCAAAATATTAATCCTGAAAATAATATTCGCTCATTTGCGCCAAAAATTTCACCTGCAACAAATCAACGCGAAGAAACCCAAATGGTAACTGGCGATTTAAACACTGCGCTGATTGAATGGGTAATTCAATATCGGATAGCCGATCCCCAAAAGTACTTATTTGAGGTGCGCGACCCGGCAGGCACTTTACGATACGTGTCTGAATCAGTTATGCGTGAAGTTGTAGGCGATAGAACTGTAGATGAAGTAATTACCATTGGCAGGCAAGGGATTGAAATTGAGGCATTACAAAAAATGCAGGCATTGGCAACCAAATATGTAATGGGGATTAGTATTGATCAGGTTCAACTAAAAAATATTAACCCACCCGTACCAGTACAAGGGTCGTTCAATGAAGTTAATCAGGCTCAACAAGAAAAAGAAAAGTTGATTAACGAAGCGCGTCGCGAATATAACCGCGTTATTCCGCTTGCTGAGGGGGAGCGGGACCAACGAATAAGAGAGGCTGACGGTTATCGCCTTAAGCGAGTTAATGAAGCTGAAGGCGACGCTTTGCGTTTTAATGCGCTGTTTGCACAGTACCAACTGGCACCTGAGGTAACACGCAGACGAATATATATAGAAACAATGACTGATGTTATGCCAACGATAAAAAATAAAATTATTATCGATAGCGAAGCACGCGGTGTATTACCTTTACTCAATTTAACTTCACTAAAAGGACAGCAGCCATGAAATCTTATTTAATCGTTGGCAGCAGTATTTTAGCTGCACTTGTAGGGGTTACTTTATATAGCGCTTTATATACGGTTAACGAAGTAGAGCAGGTTGTTATTACTCAGTTTGGTAAACCGGTTGGTGAGCCAATTAGAGAGGCGGGTATTCAACTCAAAATGCCTTTTGTTCAGCAAGTTAATTTTATTGATAAGCGCGTGCTGGAATGGGAAGGAACACCTTCTGATATGCCGACCAAGGATAAGCTTTATATTTCTGTAAGTCTTTACGCGCGGTGGCAGATTACCGATCCGTTGCAGTATTTTTTACGCTTAGGTGATGAGCGAAGCGCACAGTCTAGACTTGATGATATTTTTGGCAGTGAAACGCGTAATGCAGTAGCCACACACGAATTAATCGAAATTATTCGTACAACGAAAGATCGCCAACCTTTGCGTGACTCGTCACTCACCGAGGCTGAAAAAGAGCAGAATATTGGTAGTTTAGTGCCTATAAGCATGGGACGTTTAGTTGTCGAGCAAGATATATTTAATGCCGCAGCCAAAAAAGTAAAAGTATTTGGTATTGAGCTTATGGATATTCGCTTTAAACGTATTAATTATAATGAAAGTGTACGCCCTAAAATCTATGAACGTATGATCAGCGAACGTCGTCAAATAGCAGAACGCTTTTTGTCAGAAGGAAAAGGCGAAGCTGCCCGTATACAAGGTAACAGAGAGCGAGACTTAGATAAAATTCAATCTGAAGCCTACCGAGCAGTAACAGAAATTAGAGGTAAAGCTGATGCTAAAGCAGCCGCTATTTACGCCTCAGCCTATAACAAAAATGATCAAGCAGTCGCATTTTATGCATTTACCCGTTCGTTGCAGGCGCTTGAACTCGCCCTTAGCCAAAACACAACATTGGTTTTATCGACCGACAGTGAGCTATTTCAGTATTTACAACACACTCAGGCGAGTGAGCCTAATCCTAAAAATTAGCATGCTTCATATTTAAATATTGTATAGATATCATCAAACTTAGGAGCAATAAATGCAAATTGAAACAATTAGAGATGTACTCAATTGGACCGTTTTATTTCACAAAAACTTAAAAGATAGCCTAAACCAGAGCTCTGAACAAAATAAGGATGAGGGAGCACGAATGATGCTTCGCTACCTATCTGAGCATGAGGAGAGTTTAGAGAATATTGTACAAGGATTTGAAAATACGGCAGACGTAAAAGCGCTAAACACCTGGTGTTTTGATTACATCGAAAAGCACTCAATTATTGAGCGCGTTGATTGCAACTCACTCTTTGAAGAGCTAGATATCTCAGACATTATGGAGAAAATAGTAAACCATCATGAACAAGTTATTGAGTTATACATTCATATATATTCTCGTGTAGATATCGAAAGCGCAAAAACGTTGCTTGATACAATAAAAGATATTGAAGAAAATGAGATAAAAAGAATTGTGCAATCGGCTAACCGGTTTTCAGATATGTAATCGACTGATTGAACTGGCAATATTAGTGTATTACTAAGGTGTCAGTTCAATCAAATGTATGTGATATCCATTTATACCAAGGATCTTTTCTTTTAATCGAGTTAAGTAAAATGGTTTGGTGTGCTCAATATATCCGGACAGTCAATTCTAGTTTATTCAGTTATACCAATCTGCTTATATACGGGGTCTATTTAGCAACGTTATAGAGTGATTTAATTTGTTTTAATTGTTCAAATATTTATGCAGGTTGGTATTAAAATGAGAAGCAGATGATATGGCATGACTATGAATCTACTTACTTTTCATTAGATTATTCCCTCAATTTAATATCTAGCCATAAAGGCTGTATCTTTTTATTTAATATAATACAAAACAATTAAATTTGACTGTACTAATACGGCAGTTGCTTTACAGTTTAAGATCTTGGCGACTCAAATTAGAAGGTTACAACAGACTCATGCGGTTATCTCTAACTCAATCAGCAGCAAGTATTTTATATTTAGGCTTTATTCAGTTTTTTGTTGTTGTAGTAATTTTGGGTGGGTTGGAGAGTATTTTACTTGAAGCACCTCTGATGCCTATAATTTCTATTAGTACCGCTTTAATATCGCTAGTTTTAGGCTCAATCTTAACTTTATTATTTAATTTTAAATTTACAAAAAAAGTTAAATATGTGACTCCTGTATTAGGCATTCTAGGGTGTGCTTTTTTCTTAAATTTTCAATTTAGCTTATGGGGAGTCGTTGACGAAAAGTTTTTTTTAATTAGTGATAATCCATTTATTACTGCTTTAAATGCCGTTATGGTTTTTTCTTTTTTCTCAGCGCTCATTATTAAAATTTTATGTTCTGCAACGATAACTAAAGGGGCTAAGTTTACCAAAGCAGTCATGTTTTTAGTTATCTTTACGGGTGTGTCGTTATGGTACGCTAGTGCAGTAAAAACAGTGAGTAGTGAAGAAGAAAAAGCACGAGAAAAAATAAGCTTAGTGGGGACAATGCTTAATAAAAATCTTGATGAGCATAAAAAGTCATTATCTCGGATTAAGTCGAGATTAGAGAAAGTGAGTCATGATAATTTTTTAAAGCTTGCCGCTGTTGATATGAAAAATTATGCGAGAGATTATAAAATCATCAAAGGGATGCTTATTTTTGATGAAAATCTTACGTTAGTTGAAGGTGACATATTTTCTAAGCAATTTATTTCCAGTGGATTTTTATCAAGTGATTCTGTAGTGAACTGGTTAAATACAACTACGGATGAAGTTAGATTTGCAGCTAATTCATTAACGTTGAAAACGAGTACGCCGACTATTATGTTTTCGATACCTATAAATTCAGTTACTAGCGGTAAATATCAAGTTTTAGCTTTACTAGACATGAATTTATTAATTGAGAACAGATACATAGATTATCTAAATACGTTTGATGTATTTATTGAATTGACGCCTCAAGTTTACTTTTCTGTTAATGCTCAAAAGCAAAACGTATACGATTTAAATATACTATTGAGTTTATACAGTGACTATATTGTAGAAAAAGTCGATGTAATGGGCATTTTAAAGCACAATATATATAGTTTTATTAATAACTACTCTGCATTAAAAGAAAGGGCAAAAGTCGAACAAATTATAATTTGGCTTACTTTCATCTTTATCTATATTTTTATACTTGCTTCAGACTCTTCATACCTACTAAAACAACAATCAAAAAAGCTGTTTAAAATGGCTAAATATGATGAGTTAACAGGGCTAATTCGCCGAGATGCGCTAGATGATGAAATAAACGCTAAACAGTCTAAGCAGGCTAAAGCGTTAAACTCACCGTGTGCAATGGTTTTTATAAACCTAGATGGCTTTAGTTCTATAAATAATAGTTTAGGGCATGCCATAGGCGATAAAGTTCTCAAGTTAGTTGCAAGAAGACTTAAAAATAACGCGCTGACAGCCGACTCAATAGCACGCTTTGGTAATGATGAGTTTATTCTTTATTACAGCAATATAAGTAAAGATAAACTAAGAGAAGAAATATCAGTATTAATAAGCTCTTTAGCAAACGTTTATTATTTAGAGGACGTTGATATTTATCTTACAGCCAGCGCTGGTATTTCGATGTCTAAAGAAAGAGTAGGAAATTCAAAAGTACTATTACAGCATGCAGATATTGCTATGGACAGTGCGAAAACCCTTGGAGGGAATCAGCTTTGTTTTTATCATAAGCTAATGGATGATAAGCATAAAGAAATAGTCCACATTAGAGGAGAGCTTCAAAAAGCGCTTAAAGATGGTGACTTAGAAGTGTATTACCAACCAATCCATAGTTTATCTGATAACAAAGTGATTAGTGTTGAGAGTTTGGTGCGATGGAAAAGTAATGGTGCGTATATTTCCCCGGCTATTTTTATACCTATAGCAGAGCAAACGGGGCAAATATTAGAAGTTGGCAAACAAGTACTAGCACAGGTACTTAAAGATATGAGTAATACTGCACAGTTAAAAAATATTACTGTGGCTGTTAATTTTTCACCCCAGCAATTACAACTGCAAGGGTTTGTTGCAAATATTTGCCAATTAGTCTCTGATAAATGTATAGAGCCACATCGGCTCACAGTTGAAGTAACTGAAACAGTCATGTCAGAAAAAGGGGTTATCGAAGGCGTTCTTAGAAAGCTGATGGCTAAGGGGTTTAATGTTGCGATTGATGACTTTGGCGCTGGATATTCTAGCCTTTCTTACTTGTCGAGGCAGCCTGCTAATATTATAAAAATAGATCGGGAGTTCACGATTGGTGCTGAGCATGAGGGCCAAGAACGCGCTTTATTAGAAGGTATCATCAAGATTTGTACAGAGCTTAAAAAAATAGTGGTCATTGAAGGTGTTGAAAATGCTGAGCTGATCGCCTATTTATCTCAATTCAGCAGTATAAGGGTTCAAGGCTATTATTTTTCCAAACCAATACCTTTAAATAATCTTATTGATTATATTAATAGCCTAAATAAAACAAGTCATCATAAGTAAAACGAGAATAATCAATTATTACCTTACAACATGGATTAACTCGCTAACTATGGAGTAATAACATAGCTACGAGCGTCTGTTTTTTACGGGAATATCATTTAATAGCTTTATGATAGCGCTGTTATTACCGAGTTTAGCTAAGTCTAACAGGTAGCTTTTTTCTAGCTCTTGCATTGACTGATCTGCTAATAATTCTTTTACCGATTGTTCTTCCCCATTTGCTATTGAAGTTTCTAAGGCTGCAAAGTTTGCGATTGAGTATTTAATTTCATTAGTCATAATAAGTCCCGTTTGCTGTGTTTTGTTAAAGCTGTTTACTGACGTATTTTCAAGCTTGGCTTGATCTTTACAAAGGGTAAATATGGGTTGGCATTGTTGGGTTGCAAGGTGGAGCGAGTAATTGGTTTAATTTATCTTAGCTATTGACTATATGCTGGTACAAAGACGACATTGCTTGCTTAGAGCGCTCATTATTAGCTGGACCAACTTTACACCTACTGAATTAATAGCGCACCATTAAAAATGTTCATAAAGTTTATCATATTCCTGAATACATACACCAACATATATCAAGCTACGTTAAGGGTCGGTTCGTTAACACACATAGTCTAATAGCAGAGTTCTATTTTGTGTTTTATAACAGTGAGTTGTCGCCATGCTGTGGTGTGGATTATCTTTAAATTTCATCAACCATTATGGATATATATCAACTAAAGGCAGATAAATTTAGACTATGTGTGTTAGCGTACATATTCGCCTTGTTATATTGAATATTTTATTATTTCAGTGAAGTACAGCTGGGAGTGTCGGCTTATATTTAAAGTGAATAAACGTATATAAAATAATTAAAGACACCTTAAAATTCTTTAATAAAAATAGAACAATTTTTATTATCAAAAAGCAACGACCTTTCATTTCTAGCGCCTAATAACTGTATAAACAAATCCGAGTTTATTATTAAAATATCCTAACTTACATACTTTCAAAGCCATTACTTTTAGGTTTTATTAGTTATAAGTTGGGCATATAAAAAGGAAATTCACATTAGATGGGTCAATTGAAGAACAAACTGCTTAATGCTTTATCTACTGACGCACAACACCACATGTTTCCGCTTTTAAAGCGAGTCAATTTATCCCTTGGAGAAGTTATTTATGAAACAAGTGAAAAGCTCGATTACGTTTATTTTCCAATAGATAGTATTGTTTCATTATTGTATGTGATGATTGATGGCTCATCTGCTGAAATATCAGTTATCGGTAATGAAGGGGTTGTAGGTATAGCTGTATTTATGGGGGGAGAAAGCACCCCCAATCGGGCTATTGTGCAAAGTGCTGGTACTGCTTATCGCTTACCCGCTTGTGAATTACGCAGGCAATTTAATAGCGAGCCTGATATGCGTATGCTCATGTTACGTTACACGCAATCATTGATTACCCAAACGGCGCAAACCGCAGTTTGTAATCGTCATCATAGTATAGTGCAACAACTAAGCCGCTGGCTTTTGCTATCGATTGACCGTTTACCGAGTAACAATTTAATAATGACTCAAGAGCTAATAGCAAATATGTTAGGCGTAAGACGTGAAGGGGTAACTGAGGCCGCTGGTAAACTACAAAAACTGGGTATTATCACTTATAAACGTGGTCATATTAGTGTGATAGACCGACCTCAGTTAGAGTCCCAGTCTTGCGAGTGCTATGAGGTTGTAAAAAGAGAAACAGACAGGTTGGAGTCTTATATGGAAAAAAAACCTAACACGAAAGAACCATCAATTATCAGTTAATATATTCTGGTATCTAATAAGTTTATTTATATAAAAATAAAATTCACTAATAGCTTCAAAAAACACAGCCTAGCAAGTTGTTCACTGAGCCTGGGCTCTAAAATAAATTTATTAAATGATACGAACAAGTTTAGTTGCTGGTCACTTAATCTTCAATTGCAAAGAGGTAAATTTGTAAGGTAGAGGTTGAGTTTTTAGAGAGATTAAAGGGCTAAAAATATGGTTTGGACGTTTGGATAAAAATAATAAAAACTTAACGAGTAGATTTGATCGGTTCTTCAACTATCTGAAATGTAAACTTTAATTGGTACGACTGAGTGGGTTTGTACTGCTGACCCTTGGATCGGGTGATAAAGAGTGGGTAGTGCTTTTTCTTTAGTTATTTATTACTTTGAATTGGTACGACTGAGTGGTTTTGAACCACTGACCTTTGGACCGGGTGATCAAGAGTAGGTAGTGCTTTTTCTTTGGATTTTTATTACTTTGAATTGGTACGACTGAGTGGATTCGAACCACTGACCTTTGGACCGGGTGATCAAGAGTAGGTAGTGCTTTTTCTTTTAGTTTTTTTATTATTTTGAATTGGTACGACTGAGTGGATTCGAACCACTGACCCTTGGACTGTAGTGGTCAATAAAATTTGGCCACAGTTTTAGAGTCTTTGTATCTAATCTCAGATTCATTTGGCGCTAAACCAGC
>NZ_JADYXF010000067.1:0-15487 GCF_015864385.1 Pseudoalteromonas sp. SWXJZ94C | reverse complement strand
ATACTCCACAGTGGGTCTTCACGATAAAACGACATACAAATGACTGTCCAAACGGCCATCTCAACAGGAAGCCTTCTTTTTCTTATCGTCGCGACACCAGCTGTTTCTGCGCATTGTTTGATAAACTCAGGGCATAAAAAATCACTCAGCTGACTTAAGCCTTCTGAATTGGGTGCGTAGCTATTGGCTAGAGAAAGTGCGGTAGTGAGTTGCAAAATAAAAGGCTCCTGAATAAATTCAGAAGCCTTTATAAACTAACCAGAAGATCGGTCAATGGATTGTTAAATATTTCTTAACTGATCGGCATTAAGCCTAAGCTGCCTTTTTATTTAATATATTAACGCATTATTCGGTGTCAGTTTTATCTGTAAGTTGTTGCTCAAGTAATGCAACTTTAGCTTCAAGTTCAGTTAACTTTTCGCGAGTACGAATAAGTACTTGGCTTTGCACATCAAATTCTTCACGGCTCACAAAATCCATTTCAGCAAGCTTGTTTTGTAAAACTTGCTTTGTTTTACCTTCAAGCGTGTCTGCTAGGTTTTTTACACCTTGTGGCATATTGCTAGTAATTTGCTTAGCAATTTCTTCAAGTTTTGCTGGATTGATCATATTTGTCCCTTCGATGCTGCCTAAAATGATAATAACTAATATTACCTTATACCCACGGTTTTTAACACATGATCATCTTTGCCTTAATTAATTAAGGCAATTGCTATGCTCGCTGTAATGGTTACGTTAAAATTGCGCGTCTTTTAAATTTCTTTGGTCATTATGAAACTCAATCCTAAACAAGATGAAGCGGTAAAATATATTAGTGGTCCATGCTTAGTACTCGCAGGCGCAGGCTCTGGTAAAACTCGTGTTATTACTAATAAAATCGCTTATTTGGTAAAAAAATGTGAGTACAAAGCACGAAATATTGCGGCGGTTACTTTTACTAATAAAGCAGCTAAAGAAATGCGTGAGCGTGTACTACAAACACTTGGTAAACAAGACGCTAAAGGGTTATGGGTATCAACGTTTCATACGCTAGGTTTAGAAATAATAAAAAAAGAGCTAAGCACACTGGGCTTTAAACCTGGTTTCTCGTTATTTGATGACCAAGATACCAACCAATTGCTTGGCGACTTGACCGAAGACGAACTCAAAAAAGACAAAGACTTACTTAAGCTATTAAAAATGGAAATTGGTAGCTGGAAAAATGAATTAATCCTACCTGAGCAAGCAGTACGCGAAGCTCGCGAGCCACAAAAAGCATTATTCGCGCAGTTATATGCGCGTTACCAAAATCAATTACGTGCATATAACGCACTGGATTTTGATGATTTAATTATGATCCCGACTTTGCTACTTACTAATAACGCCACTTCGCGTGAGCGATGGCAGCAACGCTTTAAATATTTGCTGGTGGATGAGTACCAAGATACGAATACTAGCCAATATCAACTTGTTAAATTACTAGTAGGTGAACGTGCTCGCTTTACTGTGGTAGGTGATGACGACCAATCAATTTACTCATGGCGTGGTGCACGCCCGCAAAACTTAGTTTTATTAGGTAAAGACTTTCCTGGGTTACGGTTAATTAAACTTGAGCAAAACTATCGAAGCGCAGGGCGAATACTAAAAGCCGCTAATATTTTGATAGCAAATAACCCTCACGACATTGAGAAAAAATTATTCAGTGAACTTGGTTATGGTGAGCCAATTAAAGTAATAGGCTGTCGTGATGAAGAGCATGAATCTGAACGTGTAGTTGCCGAAATTATTTCGCACAAGTTTATGAAGCGTACTAGTTATAAAGATTACGCGATTTTATATCGAGGTAATCATCAGGCGCGCGGTTTCGAAAAATCATTAATGAGTAACCGTGTACCGTATAAAATTAGCGGTGGAATGTCATTTTTCTCGCGTTCAGAAATTAAAGATATTATGGCGTATTTACGCCTGTTAGTTAATCAAGATGATGACAATGCATTTTTACGTATTGTAAATACGCCACGTCGCGAAATAGGCACGGTTACACTTGAAAAGCTCGGCACGCTAGCGAACGAAAAGCACATGAGCTTATTTGCCACCTGCTTTGATAACGATTTAGGTTATAGATTAAAAGGGCGTGGTTTTAACGCACTAGCCGGGTTTGCACGTTGGGTTGTTGAATTATCAGATAATGCTGTACGTAGTGACACACTTGAAGCCGTTAAAGACTTGGTGAGAAATATTAACTACGAAGCGTATTTGTACGAGTCATCGCCTAGTGCCAAAGCTGCTGAAATGCGTATGAAAAATGTATCTGAACTATATCGTTGGATAACCGATATGTTGACGGGTGATGCCGATAACGAGCCAATGACACTAGCAGAGGTAGTAAGTAAGCTAACCCTTCGCGATATGCTTGAGCGTAATGAAGAAGAAGACGAAACCGATGCGGTGCATTTATCAACACTTCATGCTTCAAAAGGCTTAGAGTATCCATACGTATTTATGGTGGGTATGGAAGAGGGGCTGCTTCCGCATCAGGTAAGTATTGATGAAGATAACGTTGATGAAGAGCGTCGACTTGCTTATGTTGGAATTACACGTGCTCAGCAGGAGTTAACGCTCACTTATGCTAAAATTCGTCGCCAATTTGGTGAAACTTCACAAACCGAACTAAGCCGGTTTGTACAAGAGTTGCCACAAGATGACCTTGCGTTTGAAAATAGAAAAGCCCCTAATACGCAAGCCGAACGAATGGAAAAAGGCCAAGCGCGAGTAGCTAACTTACGCGCCATGTTCAAAAAGCCTGAGTAGTGCTAGCGTGGGCTAAGGGGCTGTTGCTAGCTTTGTAGTGACTGAGTTTTTTGTATAACAGATTGCTCAGTACTTTGAAGTGAGTGTTGTTTACCAACAAAAAAGTTCAAGCCGTGTTTATCTAATAAAGCCCTGAAGTTTAATATTGATGGGCCTTTAGCGATTACTTTTATTGATTTAAGCTTTGTAATTGCTAATACACCTTGGAGCTGATAATCGTAGCTTTCTTGTTGTAAAACGCGTTTACTAAAGGTTGAGCTTAGTAGCAAATAGTCAAAGTTAACATCGGTCAATAAGTTAAGCTCGCATCTATCTTTAGCAAAGTTATTGAGTCCGATAGAGTAACCAAGCTGTGGTAATTTTTTAATATTTTTGATTTGTGTTGCACATGCATGGCGAATTTCTTGTTCATCAAATAATAAGCACAGTTGGCTTTGGCCTTGTTGTTTGCTGAGCACTTCGGTAAACAAAGTAAATTCATGCAGCCCTAACAATAAGCTTGAGCAAGGTACTAATGCCATCGCTATATTTGCGTTAACTGCTTTAGCATAGGCACGTTGTAATAGCTGTAGTTCTACTTGTATGTGCTGTTCTTTATCAGCTGCAAACTTTTTTAAAATATCAAAACTAGTAAAACCAAGTATTGGGTGTTCACCAAATGCTTCAAATAACGACTCAGATTGATGTTGCTCGTTGAGCGTAATAATTTCTGAGCCTCTAAAGCTCATAGGCAGTACATCTAAATGATGTAATGTTTGCAGCTCTTGTTCTGGTATTGATTGAGTTAGTAAGGGATGAAATAACTCATAACGATTTTTGCCAGAATTTTTGGCGTAATACATAGCAGCATCAGCATCACGAATAATTTCGTCTGTGTGTGTGTAATCTAATTTTGAGTAGGTTATGCCAATACTAGCACCACTTTGTAAAGAAGCGCCTTTTAAACAAAATGGCATTTTCATTAAATCAATAATGCGATTTGCAACATCTTCTGCTTGTTGTGGCTCAGTTAAATGCGTTAATAAAATAACAAACTCATCGCCGCCTAAACGCGCGAGTAAATCATGTTCGCGTATACACTGCGAAAATAACTCGCCAACATTAATTAAAAATTGATCCCCAGCATGATGACCCAATTGATCATTTATATCTTTAAACTTATCCAAATCAATAAATAACACTGCAAAGTGGTGATTAGGGAAGCGCTGATAATGCTGTAGGGTTTTTTCAAGCTGAGTCAAAAATAGGCTACGATTAGGTAAACTAGTTAGCGAGTCGTGATGTGCATCATGATATAGCTGTTGTTCTATTTTTTTACGCTCATCTATTTGCATTTGTAAGTGAAGATTAGTTTGGCGTAACTCTTTGGTTTTTTCACTTACTCTAAATTCGAGTTCTTGATGACTTTTAGCGATAGCTTGATTGGCGAGTTTTGTTTGTAAAACCGCTGCAATTTGATGCGATACAAAGGTGATTAGCTCGCAATCATCTTGGCTAAATATATGCTTGTTGTCGTAAGCTTGGCAAACAATAAGACCAATAACACCTTGCGCGGTTTTAAGAGGAGCACCTAACCAGCTTGTCGCCATTTGCTCTTTTGGTACAGGGGCTGAGCGTTGTACTACACCGCTTGTTGTTAGTTCTTTGGCTCTGCTGGGATGAATTAACTGTGTTTCTTCAGTGCTTATTACCAGCTCACTATAGCCTTTAGCAAAGCGTCTTGGTTGTGTATTTTCTTTAAATTCGTCTACGCAATAAGGAAAATTTATCCAGCCAGTCTCTTTATCATAAAGTGCAATATATAAGTTTTCTGCGTAAGTAATTGTTTTTATTATTTCATGTATTTTAAAGTAAGCGTCATCTAGGTTTTTAGCTTGTGTTGCTATTTCAGATATTTTAAATAGAATTTGTTGGCGTTGAAGCGCACGTTTGCGCTGTTCTATTTCAAGGTTTAATGCATCGTTACTCTGAGTGAGTGCACGGGTACGAATTTTCACTTCTGATTCAAGGAGCTCACGTTTTTTTACACGCTCTATTGCCGTTGCTAAATAAAGCGACATAAACTCAAGTAATTGTATTTGTTGAGCGCTATAACCTTGTTTTGTATCGTAACTTTGGGCTGCTAGTACACCAATAATATTATGTTCTTGGTAAACGGGTACGCCTACCCAATGCTCTGCTGGAGTACCTAATGCTTTAAATAAACCTTCTGCAGCTGCATCTTGCATTTGCTGCTTAGTAAAGCATGTAGTTTTACCTTGTTTAAATACATAGCCAGTTGCGCCTTCATCAAAACTATTTGATTGATTAAGAGCAACAGCAATACCGTCTTTTTCATCTGAAAAGTAAGATAGCTCTAACGATTGGCTGTGCTGATTTAATAGCACCACATAAAAACTTTTACTTGGTACGTATTTTTGTAAAATGTCGTGGATAGCGGGATAAAGTAGGGTTAGCTCGGCAACAGTACTTGCTTGCTCTGATAATTGTATCAGCGCATTTTGTAAGTGATGTGATTGTTTGTATTTATTGAGTAGCGTTTTAAGACGTTTATTTTGATACGCCAATTTACTCGATACTAAGAGTTTATCTTCCAATGATTTAACCGGCTATTATTATTGTATAGTTATTAGCCTTATACTTTCACTTTTAATGCTTATCGTCAAGTTGATATTCCCACTATCATACTGGCTAGAAACACTATTTTAGGTATTAAAAAAGGCTTACCGTAGTAAACCTTTTTTGTATATTAAGTTGTGCCTATTTAGATGACATAAAGTCGATAGCAGCGCTTATCTCATCGTCAGAACAATCCATACATGTACCTTTTGGAGGCATAGCATTAAAGCCATTTAGTGCATGCTCAAGTAAAGTATCTTTACCTTTAGCAATACGTGGAGCCCAATCATCAGCTGATTTAGGCGCGCCTAATGCACCAGTACCGTGACATGCAAAACAAGCACCTTGATACACTTGCTCACCAGTACGTGGACCTGTAGGAGCTGCTGCAACGGCAGCTTTGTCGCCTTCAAGGTATACAGCACCAACTGGCGCGAGGCGTTTTTTAATTGCATCTTCAGTCATAGAGTTATCATATGGCTGTGCGTATGCTGTGGTTGCTAGCACTAGTAATGCTGCAGCTGTTAATTTTTTCATTTTGCCTTGCTCACTTCGATTTGAACGTGATCAATCACGATATAGATGACGGAAATTAAACCGATTATAACTCTCTGGCGCAATTTATAAAATGCTAAGAGGCGTTTTTATTAATAAAACTGACTACTTTTTGCGTTAACGCAATAAAATTTAATAATTTACTGTTTTTTGTTAAGTAAATTAATAAGCGTAATCAGTTATATAATTAACTTTGACCGTCTTAAGATCAAAATCAGTTTATTGTTAGTACGCTACTAACTAACTTTGCGATCCCCGCATCAGCATCAAGAATAGACTCTGCCAACATATAAGCAGGGGTGGTAATTAACTTATTTTGTTCATCGATAACGACATCATCCACCGCACAGTTAATATGTTTAGCACCTAATGTGCTTAGTGCTTGAGCTGTATCATCATCGTTACCAATAGTAAGTATGGCGTTATCGTAAATGAATGGGATCAAAGCGGGTGCAATACACATGTAACCAGCAGGTTTATTTGCTTTAGCAAATGCTTTACAGGCATTAAGTACGTCTTCATTAATATTTGCTTGTGCGCCTTTAATTGCAAAGTCACATAAGTTTTTTGCGGCCCCAAAACCTCCTGGTACAATTAAAGCATCAAACTGAGTTACGTCTAATTCAATCAAAGATTTTATGTCACCTCGAGCAATACGAGCGGCCTCGGTTAATACATTTCGTTTATCAGGCATTACTTCACCTGTTATATGGTTAATGGTATGAAGTTGCTCAATATCAGGTGCAAAACACTGATAAGTTGCACCATTTTTAGCTATGTGCAATAAAGTTAAAATTGCTTCATTAATTTCACTACCATCATAAACACCACACCCTGCTAATATTACAGCTACGTTTTTCATGCTTTTGTGCCTCTAAAGTCTTTTTTATAAGTCTATCGGATGAAGTCTAACATGCTCAAAATTTCTCGCGAAAATAAATTTTTAGTACAAAAATCATTCTCTATGCAAGCTGTTTTGCGGTTTATGCCATTTGCGATCACTTTGTCTTTAAAAAATTATAAAGGATCGCTATGATCTTCGATCCATTGTGCTAGAATACTCCTCCGGTTATTCAAATGGACGCGAATAATCAAAGTGACTAACAACGGATGTAACCGTTAGAAAACCTTTTTCCACATTGGTTTAAAATAATAAAAAAAGAACCTCGTATTATCTTTTTTAAACAAAAACAAGTAGTTAAAGTCTTTTCTAAGCATTTTATAATGCTTTGGAAGAATAGCTCGTGGCTGTTATCTACACACTTATCCACAGCTTGCTCTAGTTTTAATAACACGATAAACAGTAATTCACTGTCGTTTTATTTACTACCTTATGGCATGCTTATAATTACCTTAATTTTTTGCATTTAGGATCCAAATTCACCATGGCTCAGATCCCCGAAAACCCACTCATTTTAGTTGATGGCTCGTCATATTTATTTCGTGCTTATCATTCTCCGCCGCATTTAACTAATTCAAAGGGTGAGGCTACCGGCGCTATTTACGGTGTGATCAATATGCTTAAAAGCTTGATCAGACAATATGATCCCTCACACATGGTGGTTATATTTGATGCTAAAGGTAAAACTTTTCGTAACGATATGTATAGCGAATATAAAGCGAATCGTCCGCCAATGCCGGATGACTTACGCACACAAATAGCACCGATACACAGTATTATTAAAGCGATGGGCTTTCCGCTAATTAGTATTGAAGGCGTTGAAGCTGATGATGTTATTGGTACATTTGCACGTATAGCATCAGAGCAAAAACGACATGTCTTAGTCTCTACTGGAGACAAAGATATGGCACAGCTTGTTAATGAGCACGTTACGCTTATAAACACGATGACCGACAGTATTTCAGATCCCCTTACTGTGGTTGAAAAGTTTGGCGTAGGCCCAGAGCTAATTATCGATTACTTAGCATTAATGGGTGATAAGGTTGATAACATTCCAGGTGTTGAGGGCTGTGGACCTAAAACGGCAGTTAAGTGGTTAGAAAAATATGGCTCTCTTCAAGGTGTTATGGATCACGCGAGTGAGATCAAAGGTAAAATAGGTGAAAAGTTAGCGATTGCACTCGATCACCTGCCTCTAAGCTACGAACTTGCAACAATTAAGTGTGATGTTGAAGTTGAATCTGATCTTGATACATTCAAACTACAAGATCCTAATAAAGACGAATTAATCGCATTATATGGTGAGTGCGAATTTCGTCGTTGGTTAGCTGAGCTACTTGATAACCCTAAAGATGCAGAAACACATTTAGCTGTGCCTACAGAAGCAACTGAATTACCAAAAGTAGAAGATGCTCATTACGAAACTATTTTAACCGAAGCTCAGTTTGATACGCTAATAGAGCAGTTAAATAGTGCCGAGTTATTTGCATTTGATACTGAAACTACCAGCCTTGATTACATGAAAGCGCAATTAGTGGGTATGAGCTTTGCGGTAAAAACGGGTGAAGCTGCGTATTTACCTGTAGCGCATGACTATCCAGGTGCGCCTGACCAATTAAGCCTTGAATTTGTAATGCAAAAGCTGGGTCCAATTTTGGCTGATCCAAACAGAGCTAAAGTAGGACAAAATCTTAAATACGATAAAAGCGTATTGGCTAATGCAGGTTTTGCGCTAAACGGTATTAAGTTTGACACCATGCTTGAGTCGTATGTATTTAATAGTGTTGGCACGCGTCACGATATGGACTCACTAGCACTTAAATACTTAGGTCATAAAAATATTAGTTTTGAAGATATTGCTGGCAAAGGTAAAAAGCAACTTACCTTTAACCAAATTGAACTTGAAAAAGCAGCGCCTTACGCAGCAGAAGATGCCGATATTACTTTGCGTTTACATGAAGTGCTTTGGCCAAAAATAGCAGCGGATGAAAAACTTAAATCGGTATTTGAAGATATAGAAATGCCACTTGTAAGTGTAATTTCTGATATTGAACGCACGGGTGTTGCAATAGATAGTAATATGCTTGCAGCGCATAGCCAACGTTTAGGTGAGCGTTTAATTGAGCTTGAAAAAGAAGCGTTTGAAATAGCAGGCGAACCATTTAACTTAAGCTCTCCAAAGCAACTACAAGTATTGTTGTTTGAAAAGCTTGAGCTGCCTATTATCAAAAAAACCCCAAAAGGCGCACCTTCTACTGCAGAAGAAGTACTGCAAGAGCTTGCTCATGATTATCCGCTCCCTAAAGTAATAATTGAGCATCGTGGTTTATCAAAGCTTAAATCAACTTATACCGATAAATTACCATTGATGGTGAATGAGAAAACACAGCGTGTGCATACGTCTTATCATCAGGCTGTTACAGCAACGGGACGTTTAAGCTCAACCGATCCTAATTTACAAAATATTCCTATTCGCTCAGAAGAAGGTCGCCGTATTCGTGAAGCATTTATAGCCGCAGATGGTTATAAAATTGTCGCTGCCGATTATAGCCAAATTGAGCTGCGTATTATGGCGCATCTTTCACAAGACAAAGGTCTATTAAATGCATTTGCTAATGGTTTAGATGTGCATAGTGCAACCGCAGCCGAAGTATTTGGTGTAGAGCTTGATGATGTAACTACCGATATGCGCCGTAAAGCTAAAGCCGTAAACTTTGGTTTAATTTACGGTATGTCGGCATTTGGTTTAGCACGTCAACTAGATGTGCCGCGCCATGAAGCACAGCATTACATAGATAAATACTTTGAGCGTTTTCCAGGTGTATTAGAGTACATGGAAACAACACGCGAAAAAGCAGCTGAAAATGGCTACGTTGAAACAATATTTGGTCGTCGCTTGCATTTACCAGAAATAAACGCACGTAATGGGGCGCGTAGAAAAGGAGCCGAACGTGCTGCTATTAATGCGCCAATGCAAGGTACTGCTGCTGATATTATTAAAAAGGCAATGCTGAGTGTTAACCGCTGGGTACACGAACAAGCGCCAAATACGATTAAGTTACTTATGCAAGTACACGATGAATTAGTATTTGAAATTAAAACAGACTGCGCGGCAGAATACACAAAACACATTTGTGATCTCATGTCGCAAGCCGCTGCGCTTGATGTGCCACTTATAGTTGAAGCCGATGAAGGCGACAACTGGGAACAAGCTCATTAATGCTATTTAAATATTTTAATTAAAGCGCCTTTAGGCGCTTTTTTTGTGTTTAATTAAAACAACAGACAGCGACTAATTTATTGGCTACATGGAAGCTTTAGTTAAGATAAGGTTAATTTAAGCAACTATTTGTATTAAATAGTTATATGTTCGTCAATTCGAGCTATTTTACAGGAATATGATTGTATTTTAATGCGTGCATTTGTTAAAGTCCCGCCTGTCCTATCCTGTAGGACATCCTGTTGATGATGCATCTGAAAGGGTGCAACAAATTGATAGCTTCTCCCCAGTTTGCTATATCGGCCTACCAACTTGTTTGGTGGGCCGTTTTTTGTTTTATGCCTCTAAATTTTTACTCATTATTTATTCAAAACTCAGATTATCCCTCAATAAAATTTAAGTTGATTATAACGGTACTTTAAAAGCTGTATTTTTAAGTTTAGTCGTAATGAAATACCGAATCCGATATTTTAGTATGGTTTGGGCAAACATCGGGTGATACCATCGGATGAAGGTCTGTTTATCTTTCTAGATTTTTAAATTAATCCTAAAAGGTCAACATACCCTGATCTTATTTATATTTATTTTAAGGAGTGCGTTATGTTTAAAGCGTTAGCTATTGCAGGTTTATCGTTATCAAGTTTAGTTATTTCTAATGTCGCTCAAGCTAACTGGCAGTTAGTAAATGATAAAAGTCAGTTAAGCTTTGTTTCTATAAAAAAAGATACCATTGCTGAAGCACACCATTTTACAAACCTTGAAGGTATGCTTTCTGATAAAGGCGAGTTTAGCGTTAATGTTGACTTAACATCAGCCGAGACTTTAATTCCTATTCGTAATGAGCGTTTAACAGCACTTTTGTTTGAAGCAGCTAAATTTCCAAACGCGATTTTAACTGCAAATTTAACTAAAGAGCTGAGTAATATTAAAAAGCCTGGCCAATATGTTCTAAAGGGCATTAAAGCTGAGCTTGATTTTCATGGTAATAAAAAACCATTGGCGATTGATGTACTCGTTAACAGCACGCAAAGTGGCGATTTAACGGTATCATCATTTACACCTATTATTATTAATAGTGCTGATTTTGGTGTTACGGAAGGCGTTAAGCAGCTGCAAAAATTAGCGGGTCTACCATCAATTGCAACAGCAGTACCTGTTTCGTTTGCATTAACACTTAAAAAACAGTGATTTCTTTAAGTGAGCTTAGCAAGCAATTAAGCGAGCCAAGCAAACCTTTTGATAGTTGGCAGCCTACACATTGTGGGGAACTGCCAATTGTCATTAATCATGAAGGTAAATGGTTTTACGATGGCAGCGAAATAACACGCTCAGCCATGGTGAAGCTGTTTGCTTCTGTTCTATGTAAAGAAGGTGAGCAATTTTATTTAAAAACACCTGTCGAAAAAATAACAATAACGGTTGATGACGCGCCGTTTATTATTGTTGATTGGCGTTTTGAAAATACAGCGCAAGGGCAGGTGTTGTGTTGTATCGATAATTTAGCTAGGCAGTGGCTGGTGAGTGCTCAGCAGCCTTTAGTTATAAAAGACTATAAAGGGTCAAAAGTACCTTATTTAAAGCTACCTTATGGCTGTAGTGCGCGTATTACGCGAAGTGTATTTTATCAGTGGGCTGAAAAAGCCGAGTCTGATAAGCTCGGCTATTTTATTAAATCTGCAGGAAAGCAGTTTTATTTATCCTAACACCAGAGCTTAGGCTTCTGGGTTAGTTTCGTCAGTTACTACTTCATCAGTAGGTGGTATAGCAATAACAGGACCTAAAAACCATTCATCTAGCTTTTTAGCTACTTCAGGTAAGCCCGTGCCTTTTAATGATGAAAACGCATGAACTGTAATATCCCCATCAAGCGTGCTTAATTCACGACGAACTTGCAATACTTGTGATTTACGAGGACCTTGCTTTAATTTGTCGGCTTTAGTTAATAGTGCTAATACTGGAATTTCACTACCAATAGCCCAATTAATTAAATCGCGGTCTAAATCTTTTAATGGGTGACGAATATCCATTAAAATTACAATACCTTTTAAGCTTTGACGCTTTTGTAGATATTCGCCTAACGACTTTTGCCATTTCTTTTTCATTTCGATTGGTACTTTAGCAAAACCATAGCCAGGTAAATCGATAAGGCGCATATCGTCAACATCAGCTAAATCGAATGTATTGATTAGTTGAGTACGTCCTGGCGTTTTACTTGTACGTGCTAGCTTTTGATCTGTTAATGCATTTAACGCACTCGACTTACCTGCATTGGAACGACCGGCAAACGCAACTTCAATTCCCGTATCAGCAGGTAATTTAGTAATGTCGGGAGCGCTTGTTACGAAAGACGCAGTATTATATTTGATACGAGATTTGAGCACAGGCTCTCCTAAAACTTAAAAAAATAACATTGAGTAAACCAAATTCACTCAGGGCGCGTATTTTATACTATAAAGGACGTATTAAAAAGCGTATTTAAACACCTAAAAACAGCACCTATGGTACATTTAAAACATACTAAAGCTTAATCTAAGTCAATACCCTGTAAATTATAAGCTTAATATGTGTAGAAAACGTGCCAGAGAATTTATTATCGTGTAGAATATATGTATTACAACATCACGATTGTAGATGATACAGGGTCGGAAACAGAGAATTCACCATGAAAAAAATAGCACTATCTTTAACAATATTGCTCGGTGCGTTGTCAGCAAGCAACGCAACAGCATTTGATGGCGATGTAAACGCAGGTAAAGAAAAATCAGCAACGTGTGCGGCTTGTCACGGCCCAGACGGTAATGCGCCGGTTAATATTTACCCTAAAATTGCAGGTCAACATCCAGATTATATTCTTAAACAACTTAAGGATTTGAAATTAGGCATGACCTCTGGCGGCAAAGAAGGTCGTATGGATCCGGTAATGAGCGCTATGGCTATGCCACTTAGCGAACAAGACATGAAAGATTTAGCTGCTTATTTTTCTTCAATGAACATGTCTGAAGGTGCTACACCTAAAGATGCTGTTGAAGTTGGCGAAATGCTATTTAAAGCAGGCGATGCTGACCGTGGAATTCCATCATGTGCTGCATGTCATGGTCCACGTGGTAATGGTTCGTCATTAGCTAAGTTTCCAAAAATTTCTTTTCAGCATCCAGGATATATCAAGTCTCAACTTGAGAAATTCCGTGATGGCACTCGTCATAATGACTTAAATGGCATGATGGGCGATATAGCGAAGAAATTAACTGATAAAGACATTGAAGTACTTTCTCAGTACTTAGGTGGTTTACACTAAAGTCTTATTTATTAATTTTTAATTAATAAATACAATGTAATGTGTACAAAAAAGCAGCTTAGGCTGCTTTTTTTGTGTCTAAAATTAGCGACATTACCTCTAACCTTGTAAGACATTGACCATGCTCTGTTGTAGGAAAAGTCTTATTTTAAATGTTTATTATTAATTAAGTTATTGTAATTAATATGAATTTTTGTTTACCTATATGTGTTTTGTAAGGAAAAACATATAAATTAGTTGTAACAAAGTTATTAACGAGTAAATTAACCCCTGTCGCAAAAAACAATAATAAAACGGAATTAGCTATAAGGAAAGTAGCGCGGCACGACTACATGGCACAAGTTTGGTGCTACTAAAGGAAATGTTAAAAAAGCGTCAGGAAGACCGAAAATAATAAAAAACTCATGGAAGTTTAATAATAAAAACAAAATGGAATGGTACAAGGAACGTAAAAATAATAACAATACGGACTGATAATAATAAAAATAATAAAGACTAAAAAAAGTCGAAGGGAGAAGTGTCCAGATAATGGCGCTCAGATTAGCAGGCGGTAGAGATGTTTTCTCTACCGCCTTTTTATTTGTCCTGTTACAATACCCACCGTTTAATAACTAGCAGTAAGCTAGTTTAGGCGCTATAACACAGAGAAGCCCAACCTCTGAAGTGCAAACTGAATTCTTCTGGCTATGCCAGCATTGCGATGCCCATTAATTTGCGCCTCGCTCAAAACCTCTTAAGTGAGACGATCAAGATATGAGTAGAACGAAAAAGTCACGCAAAAGCCCAGCAAATGGACCAGTACGTTTAAGCCAAGATAAGCTTAAAGAGATGCGTGCGTTAAAAGAGCAGCGAGTTAAAAAAACCAAAGGTGCTAAGCCTGGTTCTCGTAACGCACCAGATTTACTTGATAGCGAAAGCCAAAATTTACATTCTGGTTCTAGAGATAAGCGTATTGGTAGTAAAAAACCAGTGCCATTAATTGCGACTGCTGCTGAACCAAAAGTAGAAATGAAACGTAACTTAAAACCAACTATTGAACTTAAAAAAGTTGTGCAACCAGAGTTTACGCCAGAGCAAGAGCTTGAAGCGCTTGAAAATGATGTGCGTTTACTTAAGTTAGTGGAGCGCCATGAAGGCGGCGAACTACTAACAGGTAAAGATGCTAAGTACTTTAATAGTCGTATTGCTCGTCATCAAGTTTTATGTGAATTGTTAGGTCTTGAAGACGAAGATGAGCCAGAACTTGAAGATGACTTTAGTGATGAAGATAATTCAAATTCAAATTCAGACTTTGACCAATATTTATCAAACGATCTAGCTAATGAATGGCTAGATGATGATGAAGACAAGTAATTAAGGGTAATTAATGAGTACCGCGGTAATTTTAGCCTTACTTTTAGGCGCTGCTATAATAGTTGGTCTGGCATTTTATGCGGGTCAGTTGCTGTATAAGTTAAATGCGCAAAAAAAGTTAATTGCTAAAACGCAGGCTGAACAAAAGCAAAAGCTTGAGAAGTCGCGTTTAAAGCGAAATGCCAAACTAGCCGATAGTATTCATTTAATTGCGCGTGCAATGAATGAAGAGCAGTGTGAGTTTTCTGAAGGCTGTTTACGTGTTTGGGTACTTATGTCTCAATATGGCTTTGAGAGCGAGCGTGATTTAACAATACAGTACCCTGGCATCTATAAAATGTACCAGGTAGTTAAAGAAATGCCGACACATGATGCACGTAAAAAATACTCTAAAAAAGAGATTTTTAAGCTAGATACAGCTCGCTGGCGCGCCGAAGAAACACTTAAAGATGAAGTTAAAGCCGATTGCGCTAAAATTATCATCGAATTTAAAGCTGCCCCAGGCAGCGATAAAGTGGTTTTTAACTAGCTTTAATTTTTTCTAGTACTCAGAAAAAGCAGACCTTGGTCTGCTTTTTTTATGCGTAATGGTTTTATACTAACTGCATTAAATTAGGGGCTGTTGATCTTTGTAGTATATATATTAATCAGCCCACATTGGTAGCCACATCATAGTAAATGCTAAAGCGAGCATGGAATGATAATTCCGTTCAAGCTTTTCATACCTTGTAGCTATCCCTCTATATTGTTTGAT
>NZ_JADYXF010000066.1:0-15534 GCF_015864385.1 Pseudoalteromonas sp. SWXJZ94C | reverse complement strand
TTGAGTGAGGAGTATGCTTCGTTCAACAAGGTATTTATACGATACAAACAACGTAACGTATAAATACTAAGACGTTAGGTTGAAGAGGTGTGGTATTCGTATTCTTGAAAAATTATGGTTGTTAACTGGCGCTAAAAGAGCTGAATTCTTAGACTCTGAGAATTTGTTTTTTGACTCTATTGGTTTGAACCTCTTTAAAAATCCTGAATGTTGGGGGTATTGGTGTACACCAACTAATACATTGAGCTTTGCAACTACGTCTGGGGATGGCGTACATTTTGGTTTTCTTTGTATGGAAGGTCTGTCTTTAGATGAATCTCCGATTGTAATGACATTACCTAGTGCTGATACGTCTAATATAATTGTTGGTGAAAATCTATTAGACTTTTTGAGTTTAGGTTGTAGAAATGGCTACTTTGAACTTGAACAGATTGAATATCAACCTGAGTTACACATTCCAATTATGGATTCCCAAACATACTCAGAAGAAGCAACTAGAGAAGAAATTAAATTATTAAAGGCAATTGAGTCTGAGTTCAACTTAAAGCCATGGGGAGATCATGCAAAAAGATTGCTTGAACTAAAAAATAAGTACAATGATCTGTTGGAATATTCCGATGAGTTCTATGAACTTACAACCTAACAACACGCCCTGAGGTGGACAGCAAGCGCTAAAGCTCTCTTTCCACCGCAAATTTTAACAGCGGTGATCCCTTACTTTTCAATGCAGTTAAGTAAGTCGATTCATCGTAGGGTGTATTCGTTTTCCAACACTTAAATACAATCCTGATCCATTTAAACGCCAGTGATCTAATTATGCTGTTATGCGGCTTCCCCTTGGCTTTCTGTTGCTCATAATACGCTTTAGCCCAAAACGAATAACGAATAGAAAAGCCTGCCCATTCCACAAATGTTTGCCTTAAAAAAGTGGGGAAACTATAACGCCAATGAGTCCACATTTTTTGACCACTGCGCTCAATAATAAGCGCTATACCAGCGTACTTTTGAAGCTCAGCAACATTATTATAACGCGCACGATTACTCCCAAAAGTAATAAGTAAACGTGGGGCGAGTTGTGGATCTGCACCGGGTAAGCTATCAAATATCTTTTTATTTTACTTTATTGTACGGCAACTATATTGTCTTGTTCATAATATAGAAAAGCTGAAAAACACGATGCATTAAGAAGGGTAAGCCCTCTTACTCTAAATAAAAGCTACTCAAACACCCGTAATCCCTTCCAAAACGCCAATTAAAACAATATCAAACACTTCTATATTCTGCGTAAAAATACAGTAATCAATTGAACCAAAATAGGAACTCAGCTATGGTTTGTTTATCAATAAAAATAAATAAAAAAACGAGTTAATCTACAGGCTCGTTAGAGGGGCAATATATTTGGGTGATTATCCAAATATTAATTTTTTAATTTGCATTTTTTAGTAATAGAGAGATTAGGTTGGCAACTTTAGTTATCGTTGGTAATGGGTTTGACATACAAAATCGTTTACCTACAAGTTATTGGTATTTTTATAAAAAATATAATGAGCGACTAGATGATCACTTTATTCATTTCCCCAACTTTTTTGATGACCAAGAATGGTCAAATTTCGAAGAAAATTTAGGACTTTTTGATGAGGATAACTTCAGAGAGGGTGCTGCATGGGAACCAAGTATGGATGATATGATAGAGTCATCTAAATACGTGAACGGCTATAATGATGAAATATCTCAAAAAACAAATGAGTTGGTTGATGATATAAGAAGCGTATTTATAGCTTGGATTAAAGGGATTGATGTAAAGCAAGCCATTAAATTTATGGACTTCCCTAAAGGGTTTAAATTTATAAACTTTAATTATACATCTACCCTACAAGATGTGTATTCAGTGCCAGATGAAGACGTGCTACATATTCACGGTAAAGCCAGATGGAATGTGATATTTGGGCATGGTATAGGAAATAGTAATCAATCCAGATCTATGGAACCAAATCAAGATGAGCCTTGGTTTGAGGAGTCATTTCAAACTCTAACATCTGTAATTGATAAATTTCATAAGCCAGTCAATGAAATACTAGAAAAACATAGAAAAAATTTAGAAAGTTATGGAGATGTAACTAAAATTATTGTGCTTGGTCACTCTATTAATAGCATCGACATTCCATACTTTAAATGCATTTTAGAAGCTTATCCTGATGCTCTTTGGAGGAATTGGAATCATAGAAGTGAAGAAATTGATGGAGTATCAGATACACATGATAAATTGCTGAGCCTTGGAGTTCCTAGTGATAAATTACTTTCTCTTTCGTCTAAAAACCTAGGGCGTGCATATCCAACTAGCTGAGGTTGATACCTTGTAGTGGTCTAATATTTCAATATGCTTAACAAGTTTTACTATTTTTAGTGTCAGAAAACAGCACAAATCTAGTTTTACGACTATTGCTATGATTAATGAAGAAAAGCCAATCAAAGGATTTATTTCCTTCTATTTGGTGCTTCCGTTTTTCATGTTTTTTTCTTTGGCAACTGTATTACCTTGTTCATAATATAGAAAAGCTGCAAAATACAATGTATTAAGAAGGGGAAGCTCTTTTAACCTAAATAAAGCCACTCAAGCACCCGCAATCCCTTTCAAAACGCCAATTAAAACAATATCAAACACTTTTTTATATCCTGCGTAAAAACACAGCAATCGATTGAGCCAAAACAGGAACTCAGCTATGGTTAATTCATCAATAAAAATAAATTAAAAACGAGTTAATCTACAGGCTCGTTATATCAAACTAGACTGGGTACTCAGAATGACAAAAAGAAGTGATATTATTGACGATTCTTCGGCTAATACAGCTAAATATGGACTCATTTATACAAAAAAATGTGGTTGGGTTGATTTGGGTCATGCAAATCCTACAGGCGCTGAAGGTTTATGGAATAAAATAAAATCTGAGGTTAATGAAAATGGAACGAAGAGTGGATATTACCGAATTTCATACTCTCAAAAAATGGGTAATAAGCATCTTAAAGTAGGTGTACGGAAAGTTTATGATATAAAAAAAGGAAATAGCTTGGCAGACAAAAAATCAATTGCATTGACAATTTTTCTTGACGTATCTAAAGAATTCGAAACTATGCAGGGAAATTGGTTGTTTAGTAAGTTTACCAATAGTAGTTTTAGTGCAGAAGATCTTGTTTCAAATCTAATTGGATTTTATCGAGCGGTAGAACCAAATAAAGAATATATTTCTATTTGTGAACCTGTTAGCAAAAACATCGCTTTAGCAATATGGGATAAATATGGGGCTGTCGGTGATAATAAAAATACTACTACGATCCCTTATATTTATCCTCTTCCAAGCTCGTCTAGCTCAACGCCTTTAAGAACGCCTCTTCCTCTTTTTTTCAATTCAATTACCCCCGTAAAGCAGGGTGTATTGTTTAGTGAGGCAAAATAAGTGATAAAAAAAATAATATATTTCAGTGTGTTGTTGATTGTATTACTAGGTGCTTACTATTCGATGATATCTTTATCGGAAAGAAGAGATTTTTCTAAATCTTCGCTTGATTATTATTTACTCGCGCCTAATTTATTTAAAAATTTGTCATCTACAGATATTATTGAGGAGCGTTATATTTATAGTTCTAGTGACGGTAATAAGCCGATGGTAATTTCTCTTATATTTCATAGTATGAAAGACTCAGCTCAAATCAAAAGTGACCTTAAAGAATATTTAAATAGTAATGGTTATAAAATGGTGGGGTCAAGTTTTTCGGATGGTGAAAATAGAGAAATTACAATAGAGGCAACAGATAACAATGCTAATGTAATTGTTAAGCTAACAATGCTTGAGTATATAAAATGATTTAACAACACGCCCTGAGGTGGACAGCAAGCGCTAAAGCTCACTTTCAACAGAAAATAAACCAGACACCCAACTTAAATTTCGGGATTAGCAACAACGACAGGAATATTCGCTTCAGCACACGCCATAATAAAGGGGTGTTCAAGGCGCCCAGTTGCTTCAATAGTAACACGCGTTATTGGGTGCTTTTTTGGTGTTTTTATAGTGTGTTTAATACCGTCGTCATTGTTTTCTACGGTGAAATATATATCTAACGGTCGGATGTAAATATCGAGTTGAGTTTTACCTGTATCGACACCGACGTTAATTTCATTTTGATTATTGAGTGTATTCATAATAAGCTGACTCTGCCTTGCGATTCGGGCTCGAGGCCCCGTTGAATATCCGAGTTTAATGCTTGGAGTTTATACAGCATTCTTTCTTGTTACCGGTCTCTCAATAGAGGAGCCTTCAATCAATCGAACTACTGTATAAAAGGCTTTGGTTGCAGCCAAAGCTTGGGCCTCACATTACCCGAACCAGGTTAGAATAATAATTAATTTATGGGTTTATTATCCATACAAGAACATCAAACGGAAAAATTACAGTTGGCTGTTTTTCGTTCCTCAAACATTATAGCCAACTATAATTTTCCACTTATGTAAGCGTTATAACGCAGGTACTATGAATCATTTATCTTCATACTTGAAATCTCATCGTATAGTAGGCAAGAGAATCAATGTTTCTCTATATCCTACTTTAGCTAATGAAATACCAGATGACACACTCGTTATCGAATCAGTCTTTAAAGATGAAGAGTTAGATAAAATAAACGAATATTGTGCTCCATACCTTTCTGAATTTGGGGTTACCGCTTTTAGTGAAACTCTCGGCGATATGCTTGTGTGTGTTGGTGTAGAGAATGAAAAAAAGGGCTTTATTTACTATTTCGACATGGACTTTGGATGCTTTAAATTAGATGATTCCATTGAAAAATTCGTAAGTAAATTGATTTGAAAGCGTTATAACAAGAAATTCCAGCAGACGCCTACGGCGCAGCTGAATTAGGCGTTGAGGCTGTAGAATTACTCTTTTTTAAATAAAAACAGCCTGTTTTATGAGTTCCAAATGCATTACCTAATGCTTTAAAAACGCTTAGAGTAAATTACAGGAACTTGTTTTTTAATTGAATTTGGTTGTTGGAGTTATTCTACAGCCTCGTTAGGCATATACAGGAAGTATTGTGTTAGATTCAAGTATAAATAAACCTCTTATGTTGGGGGCATTCTTCAGTGCAGTTGCTGCTTTAGCCCATCTAGGGTGCATTTTATTTGGTAGTGATTGGTATCGCTTCTTTGGTGCCGGTGAGCAAATGGCTATGATGGCAGAGACAGGAGAATCTTATCCTACTATTGTTACATCTGTTTTGGTTTTAGTACTTTCAATTTGGTCTATTTACGGGTTATCTGGTGCAAGGTTAATCATTAAACTTCCGTTTTTACGTACAGCTTTAGTTCTTATATCATCTATTTATGTATTCCGTGGCGTAGTATTCGTTGTGTTAATACCTATGTTTCCTGAAAATAGTATTACATTTTGGTTTGTAAGCTCCGCAATATGTTTAAGTATCGGTATGCTATATTCTGTTGGTACTTATCAAAGCTGGTCAAAGTTAAGTGTAAAATATGCCTGAAAAGTTGCTTAAACGGACAAAAAACAGTTGGCTTTTGCTCGTTCCTCGCTACTTTAGTCAGCAATTTCTAGCCGCTCAGCAAAGCGTTAGATTTCTGGAGTGTCGTCATGTCAAAAATAACAACTAATGAAAATTATACAGACTTACCTAGTGACTACACATCTTGGGTTGCTAAAAATTCAGCTTGCGAATCTAGCAATGGATATATGGTTTATTCTGCTCCAATACCAATTTCAGAAATAATGGACCCCGAATTAATTAATGAAAATATTATAATTGTTGCAGATGATATGGCTGGCTATATGATTGGTTATCTAAAGAAGAATACTGGCTGGGAATTTGTAGGTATTGATTCTTGTACTTTGGATATTGACCCAATTTCTGAAGGGTTCGTCGAGTACATAGAAATCTAATAAAATTAATTAAAACCGATGTAAATTACTTCGATCACCTAAATTCAATTTTTATCCATTTACTTAAGGTGAATGTCTAGCTCAGTTAGTATTTTAGTTTAATTTCACAGTTATTGGGCATAACAACACACTATAGGCTCTGCCTTGCCTAAAAACCAAACATACTACTTTAAATTAAGTCACCAAAGATCAACACGCCCTAGCTATATTTTAACTAATCTAACAGATTCGACCTCTCTCCATTTTTTTTCTGGTAGTATAGCTAGGTTATAAGCAGTTTAAGCAGTGAACACACTATGTTAAGTCCTTTTTTTCAGCAGCATGCTGATTATGTTTCTATCTCTCGTGAGCAAGGTTGTCGTTTTGCCAAGTTTGTTGCTGACGATTACAATCCACTTCACGACAAAGATGCCAAAAAGTTTTGCGCGCCAGGAGACTTACTTTTTTCATTGGTACTGGACCGCTACGGTATTAGTGAGCAAATGGAATTTACTTTTGCCGGTATGGTTGATGAAAACACCAAACTTAACTTCCCTGAGGAAGCTGATGAGTTTGATGTAACCAATGGCGAAAAAGTTATTTTAAAGGTAAAGCGTGAAGGTAAAACCAGTAAATGCCCAGCACTAACTAATAGCCTAATAAAGAATTATGTTGAGTTTTCTGGTACTACTTTTCCGCATGTAATTATTCCATTAATGGGCAAGCAGGAGGTAATGATAAACCCCACGCGTCCGATGGTAATTTACGAATCAATGCTTATCAATCTTGATAACCTTGATATTACAGCGCCGACACTTGAATTTGCAGAGCCTAGTTTTGAGTACGCCGGTAAGCGCGGAAAAATTACACTACGTTTTAACCTGTTAGAAAACGGCGTTAAAGTGGGTAGTGGTGAAAAGCACATGGTGGTTTCGGGTATTCGCGAATACTGCCAAGCTACAGTTGACGATTTAATCGCGTTTTACAACGAACGTAAAGCGACGTTAAAACCCGCTTAAAATTGTATTAAATTAAAAAAAGGCGCTAAATACATTTGTTATTTAGCGCCTTTTTT
Organism: Pseudoalteromonas sp. SWXJZ94C; assembly: GCF_015864385.1. NCBI lineage: Bacteria > Pseudomonadati > Pseudomonadota > Gammaproteobacteria > Alteromonadales > Pseudoalteromonadaceae > Pseudoalteromonas > Pseudoalteromonas sp. SWXJZ94C. The sequence continues at coordinate 8,535 of NZ_JADYXF010000066.1, read as the reverse complement.
ATTGGGTTTTTATTGTTTTTAGCGCTAAAGCGAAAATGAGCAACCACGATAAAACACTTTTCTGGGCTGGTTAATTTACGCAGTACAGTAATGTGCGTACAATAGCGCTCTTTGTTATTTTAAAGCTAAGCCTATGTCTGCCACTACGTTCTCATCACTTAATCTCGACCCGTTATTATTAACTGCGATTGAGCAAAATAATTACACTCAACCTACCGCAATTCAGATTAAAACCATTCCGCCTATTTTAGCCGGAAGTGATGTAATGGGCAGTGCACAAACAGGCACAGGTAAAACAGCTGCTTTTGTTTTACCGCTGTTACATAAGCTTTTAAATACACCTAAAAAAGATGAACCAGGCATTGCTCGTGTTGTAATTTTAACGCCAACACGAGAACTGGCTCAGCAGGTATTTGCAAGCTTTGAAAAGTACGCACAAGGCACCAATATAAATGGTGCTTTAGCTTATGGGGGCGCAAGTATTGGCCCACAAATAAAAGCCCTTAGAACGGCTCAAGTTATTGTGGCAACGCCTGGGCGCTTACTCGATCACATAGTTAAAGGCAGTGTGGTACTTTCAAGTGTAGATTCATTAGTGTTTGATGAAGCCGACCGCATGCTTGATATGGGCTTTATTGACGAAATAAGACGCATATTGCGCCATATTCCTGGCGATCGCCAAACCTTACTATTTTCAGCTACGTTTGATGACAGTGTGTTTGAGCTCAGTAAAAAGTTACTAAAAAATCCAGAGCTAATTGAAGTAGATAAACGTAACTCAGCAGCCGTTGAAGTAGAACAAATTATTTACTCGGTAGATGAGGACCGCAAACGCGAGCTTGTTTCGCACATGATAGGCATGAAAAACTGGCGCCAAGTGCTTATTTTTACTCGCACAAAACAAATGGCTGATCAGCTCGCTAAAGAAATGTGTAAAGACGGTTTAAAAACCGAGTCAATCCATGGTGACAAATCACAAGGCGCGCGCGACCGCGCACTACAAAACTTTAAAGATGGTATTACACGTGTACTTGTTGCAACCGATGTAGCCGCGCGTGGTTTAGATATTTCAACACTTAGATATGTAATTAACTTTGAACTGCCATACATAGCAGAAGATTACGTACACCGTATTGGGCGTACAGGGCGTGCAGGCGAGCAAGGGCTTGCTATGTCGCTGGTTAGTATTGATGAGCAATGGTTGCTTGAAGAAATAGAAGTACTACTCGATACGCGCTTAACACCGCAATGGTTAGAAGGCTACGAGCCCGATCCTAATAAAAAGCCAAAAGATAACCGTAAAAACACGAATAAGTCGCGAAAAGATCGCGATAAAAAGCGTATTACCGGAAAAAGAGAACCAAGTAGACGCCGTAAATAATAGCTTTTGATATGTTTTCTTGCCTATACTGAAGCTAATATATAGCCGAGGTAAAGTTAATGTTTGAAATTGATCAATGGGCATTCTCTGGTGTGGATGGCCAAATATCACTGCATAAATGGCAAAAAACCATAGACCTTATTACGGGGCTTTTTTCAGCCCCGTCGGGTTATATAGTTCAGGTAACAAGTAAAGGCTATCGCGTTGTCATTAAAAGCAACGAAGGAAACTCTAATTTTGAAACTAATCCAATACTCCCTCCTCAAACACCTCTTTTTTGTCGCCATGTAGCTGAAACTAATAATACTTTATACGTTAATGATGCAAGTAAAAACGATTTATGGAATACCTTGCCAGAAGTGATTGATGAGGGCATCGAATCCTACTCAGGTTTACCAATTCATTGGCCAGAAGGCGAAATGTTTGGCACTTTATGCTTAAAAGATACTAAAAAAACAAGCTATACCAATGAATATTTTGAACTCATAGAACAACTACGCGATTTAATTGAAGACGATCTAGCGCTTGTTTATAGTTATGAGCAAATGCGCGAAATAGCCATGTTAGACTCATTAACGAATATTTATAATCGTCGAGCACTGAGTTTACTTGCTCAGCAAAAGCTTAACTTAGCGCAGCGTTTAGGGTTTGATGTGTGTTGTATGTTTATTGATATAAACGACTTTAAAAAATTAAACGATACCTGTGGGCATGAAGTTGGCGACAAAGCCTTAATTATATTGGCAGATACCCTAAAAATTCACTTAAGAAATGCCGATATAGTAGGGCGATTAGGTGGCGATGAGTTTGTTACGGTGATGCAAGTAAGCGATAAGAGTAAAATTAACTATATCATGGATAAAATATCCTCTGAGTACTCAAAAGCTTTACTTAAAGAGAATGTGTGCGATTTATCGCTCAGTATTGGTTACAGTTTTACTGATAAACAAAAGCAGCCCTTTGAAGCGCTATTAAATGATGCAGACCATGCAATGTATAAAAATAAACAAGCGTACAAGCTTGCTAAAAAAGCGCAGTAATAAGAATAGTTTAAAATTTAATTACGTAGTTTGAGTTGATTTTACTCAATTCATTTTTAATTAGCAAAAAAGGTATTATGAAAAATTGTATTTATCACTGTTTCCTTTTAACTTATTAATTAATGTAACTACATCAATTAGGGATTGAATATTATGTGCCCAGTGGTTAAATTCTTCTGAAATAACCTTAAAATAATAAGTTCTTTTTTATGTTTTAATCATTCATCAAGAGCTTATTTAGATATTTATTATAGAGCATGGAGGGCGTAATGAAGCCTAAGCAGATTATTATTATTCGTCATGGGCAATCTCAAGCAAACATAGATAAAGGGATGTATGAGCATACTCCTGATCATTTAGTTAATTTAACTGAATCAGGTAAAGAGCAATGTATAAAAACGGGTGTAAAACTAAACGAACTGCTAGCAAATAAAAATGTAACTGTGTGGTCCTCACCTTATAACAGAGCAAGGCAAACAACTGAGCTAATCACCTCTGAGCTAAAAAGTAATATTAAATATAAAGAAGATCCTAGATTACGTGAACAAGATTGGGGGAATTTTTATACGCAAGATGAGGCTCGCCTTAAATATGAAGATCGCAAAAGGCATAGTTACTTTTTTTATCGTATAGAAAATGGTGAATCAGGTGCAGATGTATATGATCGAATTTCTACGTTTTTAGAAACGCTGTATCGCGATTTTTCTCAAGATAATTGGACCGATAGTCTTGTTATTAGTACACATGGTATTACAGCTTTAGTCTTTTTAATGCGCTATTTTCATTGGTCGTATGAGCAATATGAAGAAGCTGAAAAGTTTTTTAATTGTGGGTTTGTTGTGCTTGAGCTCGATGAAGAATCAGAACGATATCATTTATCAATTGATATGCGAGAAGGCATTGATAGTGTACTTGAATCTGATTTATGAAAGCTAAAATGTAAAAAGGAGCTTAATGCTGGAATTATCGATAATTAATTCAAAACCCATAGCTGATCATATTTTAGAGATATATTTTAGTGATGGGCATAAATATTTGGTTGATTTTCATCCATTTATTTTCTCTGTTGGGCACCCAGATTATGATATTTATAAACAGAGAAGGCATTTTCTCAATTATAAAATTGTAGATGGGAATTTAAATTGGGACGATTATAAAATGATTTTTCCAGTAGCAGACTTGTACAGTAATAGGCTTGTTAAGAGTAAGTAGCTTATTATTTATTATCTTTATATTCAGTTGAATAGCAGATTAAATTCAAAATATTGAGAAGTCTAATTATTTACTTTATGTAGATAAAACGTAAGAAAAGCTACCTCTTATCAAATTTATCTATGTAAAGTTCAACATAGAAAGGGAAATTTTTTTATAAACTTAACTACAAGAGTTTGGTTTATGTATTCAGGTATCGGCTTTATTGTATCTCTAGTCATAATAAGCTTATTTGATGCTTTTCCTCACTTTAGATTTATATCTAATGAGGGAATAATTTTTGGTGTTATGTGCTCCTCTATGGGGTTTGCCTTAAAAAGGCTTGAGAGTAATAACCAAAAACACCTTCAATAAATAGCTTAAGCTGAATATTTTTACTTGTATTTATTAATTTATTTTTCAAAGAATGGACATAAAAAAGCAAGCCATGAGGCTTGCCAAGAAGGGTGTTAATTAGCTCTTACCTAGCCTTTAAGCTATTAGCTTTTCCGCAAGGTTTAATTCCATAATGGCTTTTAATAAACGATATAAGTTAATTGACGCGTCAATTTCTTCTTTACGGTTTGTTAAGCTTTCAATATTTAGGCCCAGCGGTACATCTAAATGCGCACAGCTTTTAAGTATTAAGTCGAGGTTTTCGCGGCAAATACGTACTGATTCGCTTAATGTATTGTCTGCATCAAGCATGCGCCATTTAGTTGCCTCTGGCACTGAGATACCCAACCATTGCATAAAGTCTAAGGTTTTTTCGCCGCCGCACGGTGTAAACGTTAATATAATACGTTGAGGTGTAATACCCTGTGCTTTACATGTACGTGCGTAGCTAGTAATTAGCTCTATAGTCGCTTGTGCGTCGTAAACAGCTTGCGATATAAAAAACTGACAACCTTGTGCTGTTTTTTCTATTAATCGTTCGTGCTCATTTCGTTTACTTGAATGGCGCTCAGCAATAGTAACGCCACCTAAAAAGAAATCATCTGATTGCTCAGCCAATGCTTTATATGCGTCAGGCAGGCTTAACTTGATATCGCCTACCGATGACGGGCTACCTACTAAAACAACATTTTGTAAATCGTAGTCGTTTTTAGTTTCACTTAGCCAATCTTTAAATTCGCCTACGCCACGCTGCGCCACACTTTTATAAGTAATCACATCTTGTGCAGATAAATTACGAAGTAAATGGCTGTATTCACGCGGATCAACGGTTTGTTTAAACGCAAATGGACGGTCTTGATTAGTTCGGCTGCTTTCGTCTTGAATGTCGTAAATTATCACGCCGTCGTATTCAATTTCGTGTAAGCGACCTAATAGCTTTTCTGCAATGGTTTTTAATTGCGCTTTATCGGTGCCAATTTTAGGCGGGGTAGTACCAATAAGATAAACACCTTGGTTGGTGTCCACTATCTTCTCTTTTAGTGATAAAGCCATAATCCTCATTCCAGCTAAGTTTGTTTTGATGGATTTAATATAGCAGCCATTTAGACGTCTAGATAGATTTATTTAATGAAAGTTTTTCAACTAACATGATGTTTATTCATATTGCTTGTTCCTATAATTTATAATTGACACAGTTGTTTACATAATAAATTCCCTTTGGGCTCTTATATTTATTGGCTTTGGGGCATAATCGAGGGTGAGTTAGTAATACATCTGACAACAAATTTGCTCAATTTAAAAAGGGACAACAATGAAATTTAAATTATTAGCAACCAGCTTAGCGGTATCGCTGGCGTTAACAGGTTGCGCCATGCAACAAAACCAAAGCACGCAAACAACAGCACAACAAGAACAAGTAAATAAAGCTGATGATCGTGTTTTTTCACAAGATTACTTAATTGAAGAACTAGAAAACGGCTTACGCGTAATGGTTGTTAAAACCGATTACCCCGATGTCGTGTCGCTGCAAATTCCGGTATCGGTTGGATCGCGTAACGAAGTTGAAGAGGGCAAAACAGGTTTTGCTCACTTTTTTGAACACATGATGTTTAAAGGCTCACAAAAATATCCTGAAGATGTGTATTCAGACATATTAAAAAATTCAGGTGTTGATAACCGCGCGTACACAACAAACGATTACACCAACTACCATTTAAATTTTTCAAAGCAGCATCTTGATAAAGTACTTGAGCTTGAAGCTGATATTTTTCAAAACTTAACCTACACCGAAGAGCAATTTAGAACCGAAGCACAAACGGTAAAAGGTGAGTACTTAAAAAACAACGCGAGCCCAGTTCGTAAATTATTAAGCGCTGTACGCGAAGAAGCGTTTGATAAGCACACGTATAAACACACCACTATGGGCTTTTTTAAAGACATAGAAGCGATGCCTGATCAAATGGCGTACGGTAAAGAGTTTTTTGCTAAATTTTATAAGCCTGAGTATGTATCGCTGGTAATTGTGGGCGATGTAGAGCCAGAAGAAACAATGGCAATGGTTAAAAAGCATTGGGGCAGCTGGAAAAAAGGTAACTACGTTGCTGACATTAAGGCAGAGCCTGTTCAACAAGAACCAAAATATTTGCACCAGCAAGATGAAGCGCTACCAGGGCATTGGTTACTTGTATCCTACAAAGGCGCTGCGTGGAAGCCTGCCAAAAAAGACAGAGCGGCACTTGATTTAATATCACAACTTTATTTTTCAAACAATTCAGATTTATACCAAGAGCTAGTGGTCGACAAACAAATTGCCAGCCAAATGTTTACCTATAACCCAGAGACTAAAGATCCGGGTTTATTACACGTATTTGTTAAAGTAGAAAGCGCAGACGATTTAGCCACTGCACGCGATGCTATTAACCGCACTTATGCAAAAGCACGCACTGAGCTTGTTGATGAGCAAAAGCTGAGTGATTTAAAATCAAACCTTAAATACAGTTTTATTAATGGTCTTGATTCGTCGCAAGCGATTGCATCAACCCTTGCCAGCTACATGCACTTTGAGCGCGATCCAGAGGTTATAAACCAGCTTTATAAATCATCAGATAACATTACCAGCGCAGATATTAAAGCCGTTGCTAATAAATACTTTACCGATAACGCCCGTACCACATTAACGATGTCGGCACTTGATAAAGCCCCAGGGTTTGAGCAAGAAGTTGATTTAAATGCACTTACTGCAAAGCTTGAGCAAGCACCTGCGGCACCTGTATTTAAAGTGCTTGATAAAACCAATAGTTCACCATTAATTGATGTTAACTTTTTATTCAATACCGGTGCGGCTGCCGACCCTCAAGGCAAAAAAGGCGTTGCTGCGTTAACTGCGGCTATGCTTGCAAAAGGTGGCTCGCAGGCGACAAGCTATAAAGATATTCAAAAAGCACTTTATCCGCTTGCGGGTAGTTTTGGTTATCAAATAGATAAAGAAATGCTGTCGTTTCAAGGGCGTATTCATAAAGATAACGCGGCGCAGTGGTATGCACTTGTGAGCGATCAATTACTAAACCCAGGTTTTAGAGATGACGACTTTAAACGCCTTAAAAAAGAAATGATTGACGGTATTAAATCAGGCTTAAAAGCATCTAACGATGAAGAGCTAGGCAAAGAAGTGCTATACAGCGCGCTTTATAAAAATCATCCTTACGAAAGTTACAATTACGGTGATATTTCGGATTTAGAAGCGCTGACGCTGGATGATGTTAAAGCATTTTATAACAGTGAGCTTACGCAATCTAAACTCACGGTTGGCTTAATTGGGGCTGTACCTGCAAACCTTAAAGCTAAAATGATGAGCGATTTTGCAACGCTACCAAAGGGTGAGCAAAGCCGTTTAAGTATTCCTGATGCGCCAGAGCTTAAAGGTCATCATGCAACTATTGTAGAAAAGTCTGCGCAATCGACCGCAGTATCGTTTGGCTTTCCTATTGATACAATAAGAAGCAGCGAAGACTGGACAGCCCTTTGGCTTGTGCGTTCGTACTTTGGTGAGCACCGTAGTTCTAACAGCTTTTTATATGAGCGCATTCGTGAAACTCGCGGCATGAACTATGGCGATTACGCATACATTGAATACTTTCCACGTGGTATGTTTCAAACCAAACCTGATGCAAACCTAGGCCGCTCTGAACAAATATTTCAAGTTTGGTTACGTCCACTTCGCTCTAATAACGATGCGCACTTTGCAACTCGTACGGCTTTATTTGAGCTAGATAAGCTAATTAAAAACGGTATGAGCGAAGACGACTTTGAAGCTACGCGTAACTTTTTAATTAACTTTGTGCCGCAAATGGTAGCAAGTCAAAATCGCCAACTAGGATACGCACTTGATAGCGAATTTTACAATACAGATAGCTTTGTAAGTTACGTCACTAACAAACTTAAAACGCTAAACGTTGCTGATGTAAATCGCGTTATTAAAGAAAACTTACAAACAGACAATGTTCAATATGTGTTTATAACTGCTGACGGCGCTGATATGCAAAAACGTTTAGCATCGCAGCAAACATCACCAATGGTTTACAACACAGAAAAACCAGCGGAACTAGTTGCTGAGGATAAAGTAATTGCTGATTACAAATTAGCAATTCCTGCAAACAATATTGAAGTGATGAAAGTTGATAAAGTATTTCAATAATTTAAGTGGTTTTTAAACTATCTTTAAACGTATAAAAAATGCCCCAGTGCTTTAAAGCTCTGGGGCATTTTTATATTAATACTTTAAGTCAAAGCATAGGCTTGTTACTAATAAAATAAGCTTGTTACTAATAAAATAAGCTCGTTACTAATATCATAAGCTCGTTATCAATAGCATACAGCCAACACCGAGTGTAAAGCTTATTCATAGGTTGGATCTTAAGGAATAAAACTTGAAAACATGCTCTGAATTTGATCTGATAGTAATCGCCAAACCACTATCTATCCCAAAAGCAGAGCATGAATAAACATAATACTGAGTTAAACAAAATA
>NZ_JADYXF010000065.1:0-17426 GCF_015864385.1 Pseudoalteromonas sp. SWXJZ94C | reverse complement strand
CGAGGTGTGTGAAACCAAAACCCAGTAAATACCCCAATAAAAAACGCCAGTCAGCTGTTAACTGACTGGCATTAAGCCCAATGGCTCCTTTTTTACTAACAGCTATTTATAAAATCAACTAAATAAACGCTCTAACCAACCTTTATCTAATGATTCCTCACAACGCTTAAGCTGCGCTCCATAACGACTTGCACGATGTTTAACTTTATTAGCAACGCTCATCAGCCATTTTTTCTTTTTATATGTACCACGTTTATATCCGCCCCACCCTTCATGATAATTAAGGTATTGCGAGTAAGCATCCCATTTAGAAACCGCATTTACTTTATGCGTTTTATAAACAAACCATGCCATGAAGTCTATTGCATCATCAAAATCGTCTCTGTCGGCACCATTGTTACCTGTTTCGCGAATATAGTCTGACCATGTGGGTGTTTTTGCCTGTGAGTAACCATAAGCATCACTTGCGCGTCCTGTTGGTATTATCCATAAAAAATACTCCATTGGTGGTGCGGCATCATGTCTAAACGAGCTTTCTTGATACATCATGCTCATAAGTACGTGCTTGGGTGAACCCCACTTTTCTTGGGCATTTTTTGCATCAAAGTACCAGCTAGGTTTTTCTTCAAAAATCTTACAAATATCATCAGGTTGCTTAGGAGGAGCTGTAGCACAACCGGCTAAAGTGAGAGCTAGAGATAAAATAATTGCATTTTTTTTCATATTTTTTAGATCTCACTGAACTTTTATAAAAAGTGTGGGTCTGATTCTATAATGCAGCAGTACAGCATTGTTTCATCCCTGAAGAATATTTACGCAGCCATCTTGGGCTGCGTTTTTTTTGCTTTGAACTTAATTAGCGTTTAAATTATTTATGACTAAAGTACGTATCTAAGAATGCTGTAAACGATTGTGTGTCTGCTTGCTTAATTGCTACTTGCGCCTCATTCGATTTAACTACTTGCTGTTCAAGCCATGGTTTTAAAAACTCACTATAATCAGCTTCTTGATGGCTTTGCTTGTACTTATTAGCTAATGCTAATGCAAAGTGCCCATTATCTAAGCCAGATTCTTTTAGCTCACTAACATAACGACCAGAATAAGTGAGTACAGGATTATGTATCCACGTTGCCATTCGCTCTATCGTACTTGAATAATAAGTAACGCCATAAGCGCTATCCATCCATTTAGCTACATCGCGCAGTTGATCAAATATTTCATCACCCCACGATTGAAGGCTACGAGGTTGGTCATTAAAATTCAGCATCAAGCCTTCTTCTCGACCTTGATTTACAACGGTATCAAGATTTTCAGTACTGCGCGCTTGTTCTTTCCAATCCATTGGCATTGAATCTTTTAATAAACAATACGTTAAGAATACATCCAAAAAGTGAATTTGCTCTATATCAATACCAACTTCACTAAACGGGTTTACATCTAATGCACGAATTTCAACGTACTCAATACCGGCTCTAAGTAATGCGTCTGTAGGTGTTTCACCATTTTTTGCATTTCGCTTAGGGCGAACTGGTGAGTAAAATTCATTCTCTATTTGCAGAATGTTTTTATTAAGCTGTTTAGGGTCAGCACTAGTATAGTCATCAATATCACCATAAATTTCTGAAGGTGTATTAATTGCTTTTTTTAGCCCAACTACATATTCATCAAGCGAGTTGTACATTACACGCAATGAAGATTGAGCACTATTTGTATAACCTAAATTACCCAGTCGTAGAGCTGTACCTACTTCTAAATAAAGGGTGCCTTTACCGAGCTTTTTAAATGGCAGATCGGTTTTTCGACCTTGTAAAAATGAATGACATAACGCTGGTGATGCACCAAATAAATAGCTAATCAGCCATAATTCGCGTTTAAAATTACGAATAAGGCCCAAGTAACCGTCTGAAATGAAATCTTGTAATGTTGCATCACTTTTCTTTAATGAATGCAGCGATTGCCACAGCGTTTCTGGAAATGAAATATTGAAATGTACGCCAGCAATTGCCTGCATCATACTACCGTAGCGATTTTTCAAACCTTCGCGGTATAGTGTTTTCATTCTACCTGTATTAGAACTACCAAATTGAGCTAATACTATGTCATCTTGATGCTCTATAAAGCACGGCATACTGATAGGCCAAAGTAACTCATCACCCATTTTTTCAAGAGTAAATTTTTGCAGGTCTTTTAATTGCTTAATAGTTTGTGCAGATGACTCACTAACAGGAGTAATAAATTCAAGTAAAGACTCGGAGAAATCTGTTGTGATATGCCCATTAGTTAATGCACTTCCCACCCCTTTCGGATGCCCTTGAGCAGAAATAGCCCCACTGCCTTGTATTCTTAGCGACTCTCGCTCAATGCCACGTTTAATGCCTTTAACTGCGTATTGGTGCTCATCTGCTGATAACGCGTTAAGTGCGTTTGTTAGATCATGTGTTGTCAAAAAATGCTTCCTCGGGCCACGTGGCTTAATCATAGGGTTATGGGGGCTAATCACTTATTACTCAAGATTAAATTGCTAAGAACAATGTAATTTTTTTGATTAATAGCTGCATGCCCTGCTTTGAACATAAGCTGATACGACCAACATCATACTATAGACCGTAATCTTGCCATTGCTCTTAACATTATACAATTGCTTTGCGCGTGTAATTTATTAAATACTTAATCTGCGGCATACATAAGTATTAAATTCAGTAAACCAATAGACCGACCTTTATATAAAAAAGATTCATGACGCTTTCAACTAATCAGAGTTTATTATCAAAACACTTGATATAGATCATAAAAATGTAAAGTTTTAATTGTAAGTACTTATAGAGCAGCCCATTTTTTTGCTTTGTACTTAGTAAACAATATAATAGCGCCAACTATAAAGGATGGCAGTAAATACAGTGAGCAGTAATAAAAGCTTAAAAAATGAAGAGGTTCTCTTTGATGAATCACAACAACTCGTCTCAACAACCGATCTTAAAGGTGTAATTACTTACGTAAACCATGAGTTTTGCGATATTGCAGGATATAGCGCACAAGAACTCATTGGAGAAAACCACAGTATTGTGCGCCATCCTGACATGCCCAAAGCTGCATTTAAAGAAATGTGGGCTACCTTAAAACAAGGTCATTCTTGGCGTGGAATGGTAAAAAACCGCTGCAAAGACGGACGCTATTATTGGGTTGATGCATTCGTAACGCCTATTTTTGAGCATGGTCAATTAATTGGTTATCAATCAGTAAGAACTAAAGCGAGTCAGCAACTAAAACAACATGCGCAAACTCTTTATAATAAATTAAATAAAGGTAAGTCATTATATAATTTTCGAGAAAGAACACATGTAAGGCAAAGCATTACTATTATTGGCATATTAATTTGGTTGATCGCAATTGCTCTATTAAGCTCTTTGGCTATAGCACTAATTAATTTATTAGTTTGCATTTTTGTTATTGCATTTAATTACGATGAATTAATTGCAACCCCTAAAATATTAAAAAAGCAAAAAGCTAAATCTGATTCAGTTTCGCGCTATATATACAGCGGAAGTAATCCTCATAGTATCAGTGACTATAGGGAGCAAATGCTTAGTGCCAAATTACGAACTGTGCTTGGTCGCATGCAAGATTCAACACTAAGCTTTAATAATATTGCGACACACTTAGATGAGCAATCAACATTAACTGAAAAAGGTATTGCTTCACAGAGTGAACGCCTAGAACAAATAGCGTCAGCTATGGCACAGATGAGTTCAACAATTGGCGAAATATCTAATAACACTCATCACACTGCTGATAAAGTAAATGTTACACATAAAAGTTGCTCTAATATAAAACAGCATATAGCTGATAACAGTTCAATGGTGTCTGATTTAGCCAGTCAGGTAGATCAAGCGGCTACAACCGCAAGTAGCCTAGCGTCAGAAGCTGATAAAATAGGTCAGGTAATGAGTGAAATTGAAGGCATTGCCGATCAAACTAACTTACTCGCACTAAATGCTGCAATTGAGGCTGCTCGTGCTGGCGAACATGGTCGTGGCTTTGCCGTCGTTGCAGATGAAGTTAGAGCTTTATCATCAAGAACTCAAAATGCTACAGCACAAATTCATAGTTCCATTAAAGAAATTCAAAGTACTTTATTTGATTGGTCTAAAATAATGCAGAACACAAAAAATCAAGCTGATAATTGTGTAAGTAAAACAGCTCAAACTCAAGTTGCACTTGACGATATTTTTATTCAGATAAGTGAAATATCACAGCTTGCCACTCAAATATCGACTGCTGCAGAACAACAGCAAGTGGTTAGTAGCGACATAGGCGCTAATGTTACACAAATCAAAGAACTTGGTGACAGTAATTTAAGCCTAAGCTTTAATGTGGCTAAAGGGTCGGCTGAACTTGTTGAAGGCTCTCGTAAAGTAAATGATTTACTACTGACCTTTAGAGTTTAATAAACATTAAAAAGCCGCTATTTTTAGCGGCTTTTCGTTTAAACGACTTGGTTAATAGCTATCGGCTGGTAAATAGTAATCCATTATCATCTGCGTCAATAGCAATAACACTACCAGGTAAATAATCACCATTGAGTAGCTTTTGTGCTAACGGGTTTTCAATCGTTTGCTGAATAGCACGCTTAAGTGGACGAGCACCATAAACGGGATCAAAACCACTCGCTGCAATTCGCTCAAGTGCCGCATCACTAATATCGAGTAAGTACCCCATCTCAGTTAACCGCTCACGTAACTTCATCAGTTGAATATCAGCAATCTCTTTTATGTGATTGTTTGCTAATGGATGGAAAACCACGGTTTCGTCAATACGGTTAATAAATTCAGGTCTAAATTCATTTATTAATACTTCCATCACTTTTGTTTTAAGCGTTGCATAATCATTATTACCCGCTTGTTCTTGAATGATGTCTGAGCCTAAATTTGAAGTCATAATAATAACTGTATTTTTAAAGTCGACAGTCCTACCTTGCCCATCAGTTAAACGACCATCGTCTAATACTTGCAGTAAAATATTAAAAACATCAGGATGTGCTTTTTCTATTTCATCAAGCAAAATGACTGAATAAGGTTTGCGACGAACTGCCTCGGTTAAATAACCGCCTTCTTCGTAACCAACGTAACCTGGAGGCGCACCAACTAAACGTGCAACCGAATGTTTTTCCATAAATTCAGACATATCGATGCGTACCATCGCATCTTCAGTATCAAACATAAAACCAGCTAAAGCTTTAGTCAGCTCTGTTTTACCCACCCCTGTTGGACCTAAAAACAAAAATGAACCAATAGGACGATTAGGATCAGCAAGCCCGGCACGTGAGCGTCGTATTGCGTTAGAAACGGCAACAACAGCTTCATCTTGACCAATAACTTTACTGTGCAGCTGATCTTCCATTTGCAATAGTTTTTCGCGCTCACCTTGCAGCATACGTGCAACAGGAATACCAGTCCAACGCGATAGTATTTCAGCTATTTCGTCTTCACCCACTTGGTTTTTAAGTAAGGTCATTTCTTGCATTTCGGCTTGTGAAGCCAAATCGAGCTTACGTTCCAGTTCAGGAATTCGACCATATTGTAGCTCTGACATACGTTGTAAATCGCTTGCTCTGCGTGCTACATCTAAATCTAACCTTGCTTGCTCAAGTTCAGCTTTAATAACTTGAGTGCCTTGCAGTGAAGCCTTCTCTGCATTCCATACTTCGTCAAGCTCACGGTATTCCATTTCAAGGTCGGCAATTAACTCTTGCATTTCGCTACGACGTTTTTGACTCGCTTCGTCTTTTTCTTTAGCGAGTGCGTTATCTTCAAGTTTTAATTGAATGATACGGCGCTCGAGCTTATCTAAAGACTCTGGTTTAGAGTCTATTTGTAAGCGAATAGATGAACCAGCCTCGTCAATTAAATCAATCGCTTTGTCAGGTAACTGACGGTCACTAATGTAACGGTGAGACAATTGAGCGGCAGCCACAATAGCAGGATCGGTAATTTCTACTGAATGGTGTAGCTCGTAACGCTCTTTTAGCCCTCGCAAAATTGCAATGGTATCTTCAACTGAAGGTTCTTCAATTAATACCTTTTGAAAACGTCGCTCTAGTGCTGCGTCCTTCTCTATATATTTACGGTATTCATCAAGAGTTGTTGCACCTACGCAATGTAACTCACCGCGTGCTAGAGCTGGCTTTAACATATTGCCGGCATCCATTGCCCCTTCGCTTTTACCTGCGCCAACAATCGTATGAATTTCATCAATAAATAAAATCACTTGGCCTTCTTCTTTCGCCAGTTCATTTAATACTGATTTTAAACGTTCTTCAAACTCTCCACGGTATTTTGCACCGGCAACTAATGCACCTAAATCGAGTGATAGTACCCGTTTGTTTTTTAGACCTTCAGGTACTTCCCCATTAATAATACGTTGTGCTAACCCTTCTGCAATCGCTGTTTTACCAACACCTGGTTCACCTATTAATACCGGATTATTTTTAGTTCGACGCTGTAAAACTTGAATTGTTCGGCGAATTTCATCATCACGTCCAATAACAGGGTCTAACTTCCCCTGCTCTGCGCGCTCAGTCAAATCTATAGTAAATTTTTCAAGTGCTTGACGTGTTTCTTCTGCATTTGGGTCATCTACCTTTTGACCACCACGAATCGCTTTAATCGCGCTCTCAATTTTAGTGGAGGTAATATTTAATGATCTGAATATATTACCAAGCGGACCTTTATCATCGCACGCAGCAAGAACAAACAGTTCACTTGATATATATTTGTCTTTGCGTTTTTGAGCGTATTTATCACATAAATTGATAAGTGAAGCCATATTATTCGACAACTGCACATCGCCGCCGACTCCCTCTACCTTAAAAAGCTTTTCTATTTCTTGTGATAATTTAGTATTGAGTTCATCAGCACTAACACCTGTTTGGGCAAACAACGCGCGCACACTTGAGCCACTTTGCTGAAGTAGTGAGTACATTAAATGAACTGGTTCTATAAATTGATGATCGCGGCCAAGAGCCAAAGATTGCGCATCAGAAAGCGCAGATTGAAATTTACTTGTAAATCGATCTAAACGCATTGGGGTTTACCTATTTAATAAATAACGAATTACTTAATTAATGGGTATGTTTAGGTGTTTGTTCAAGGTGCTGGAGAAAATATAATCAGTATAACGAAAAATTACTTGCGCCAGATCAAAGTTCCCATACGTCCGGTTTGTCCGTTTCTCCTGTAGGAAAAAAACAACTGATGCTGAGAAACAGTGCAATACTCTCCTCCAGTAATATTTCTAATTCCTAATTGGTTTAATAAAATGCGTGCTATAGCATAAATATCAGCTAGAAACTTCTGATTAGCTTGTGGTTTAAAAGCAGCTTCGAATAAAGGGCTTTTTGCCTTAAATAGTTCAAAAACATCTGCCCCCACTTCAAATTGGCTAGGACCAATGGCTGGGCCTAACCATGCATTAATATGCTCACATTTAGCACTAAAACAATTAAATGTATTTTCAATTATTTCCCGCTCCAAACCTCGCCATCCACCATGAATAGCAGCTACTTCTTTACCATCATTACTGGCAAGTAAAATAGGTAAACAATCAGCGGTCATAATTGCTAAAGGTTGGTTAGAGAGTTTTGTGTAAAGTGCATCGCCTGTATGAGTTGCAGTGTAATCAAACGACTCATCGACAATTAATACATCTGCACTGTGAACTTGGTCTATCCACACAGCTTGTTTTGGAATAAAGGTATTTAATAAAGAGCGATTTTTTAAAACATTTTGTGGATTATCACCAACGTGGAGCCCTAAGTTTAAACTTTTAAACGGTCCCTCTGAAACGCCACCTTCACATGTGGTACTTAACGTACCCACATTGTGAAGATTTTGCCATGTTGCTGACAACAACTGCATTAATAATCGATATTAGGATTGGCTTTCGTATCTTCACGAAGTGCAAGTGTCATCGCTACCATATCATCTGGTATAGGTGCTTGCCATGTCATCATTTCACCTGTAATTGGGTGAGCAATACTTAATTTTACTGCATGTAATGCTTGGCGTCTAAAGCTGCGAAGTAACTCAAACAACTCAGGTGTTGCACCTTTTGGTGGGCGCGGACGACCTCCATACGATTGGTCACCAATTAGCGGGTGATTCAAATGAGCCATATGCACTCGAATTTGGTGTGTACGACCAGTCTCTAAACGTAAGCGCAAACGCGTGTGAGCACGAAACTTTTCAGCTACTCGATAGTGCGTAATCGCAGGCTTACCCATTTCATGCACTGCCATATGAGTACGTTGAGTAGGATGACGACCAATTGGTTTTTCAACCATACCACCGGCAGTCATTGTTCCATTGCAAAGTGCTTCATATTCACGCGTAAAGTTTTCGCGTTTTTGTAACGCAGTCACTAAATGTGTTTGCGCCGGAATTGTTTTAGCTACAACCATTAATCCAGTCGTATCTTTATCAAGTCTGTGAACAATACCTGCACGCGGTACATTAATAATTTCTGGGTAATAATGTAAAAGTGCATTTAGCACTGTTCCATTTGGATTACCTGCACCAGGGTGAACAACTAAACCCATTGGCTTATTAATAACTAAAATATCATCGTCTTCATAAACGATGTTTAATTTGATATCTTGTGCTTCATATTCACGTGGGGCTTCAATTGTTGTCTCAATATTAAGAAGCTCACCACCAAGTAACTTGGCACGTGGAGTGTTTAACATTTCACCATCAACGGTTACTTTATCATCCAAAATCCACGTTTTTATACGTGAACGTGAATAATCAGGGAACAATTGTGCTAATACTTGGTCTAGACGTTTACCACCTAAGTCGGTTGAGACTTCGGCTTGAAGAGAAATTTTCTCTGACATTAGTAACTTTACCCAATTTACCAGTGCAAGCTTTGCTCGACTGGGTTAGAATCGCTTTTAATAAAAGCATAATATAATACGCATAGTTTACTCGGTTTTACCGACTTGGCCTAGCCGAAGACATCGAAGGTAACAAATAAAATGATAAATAAAATAGGGAAACGTGCATTTGCCATTGTTTTTTCAGTTTCTGTACTTAGTTTAGGTGCTTGTTCATCGGCACCTGACCAAGAAGATATTCAACGCGTACCAAATCGCTCTGCACAAGCTTTGTATGAAGACGCAAAAGAAACGTTAGATTCTGGTTTATACGCACGCGCAATTGAACTTTTAAGTGCAATAGACTCTCGTTACCCATTTGGACCGTTCTCTAAGCAAGTACAAATGGATTTAGTGTATGCACATTACCAATCAGGAAACACTGAGCAAGCATTAGCGACAGTAGACCGTTTTATACGTCTAAATCCAAATCATAAAGATTTGGATTACATGTATTACATGCGTGGCTTAGTAAATATTAAAGCTGATAAAAATGCATTCCAAGAATACTTTGGTGTAGATAGAGCTGATAGAGATGCAAACCGTACACGTGTTGCATTTACTGATTTATCGACTCTTGTTAAGCGTTTTCCTAAAAGCGATTACGCACCTGAGGCAAAACGTCGTTTAGTCTGGCTTTTAAATCGAATGGCACGTTATGAGCTAAAAGTAGCAACCTATTATTATGAACGTGAAGCTTATTTAGCTGCAGCTAACCGTGGTAAGTTTGTTGTTGAGCATTATTCGCAAAGTAGTTACTTAGACCCAGCACTAGATATGATGGTAAAAAGCTACGATAAATTAGGCTTAACCGAGCTAAGCGAACACGCAAAACAAACACGAAGACTAAATAATAGAAAATAATAAACTAAAAAGGCGCTTGTTAAACAAGCGCCTTTTTACTATCTAGAATGTGTGGGTAAATAACTCACAATTTAAATAGCCTCTTCGTCTTCTTCTGCTGTACGAATACGTATTACGCGCTCTACATCAGTGACGAATATTTTACCATCGCCAATTTTTCCTGTTTGTGCTGTTTTTACAATCACTTCAATTGCACGCTCAACATCTTCATCACTTAGTACAATATCTAATTTTACCTTTGGTAAAAAATCAACCATGTACTCAGCACCACGATATAGCTCTGTATGACCTTTTTGACGTCCAAAACCTTTAACTTCGCTTACAGTCATGCCGTTAATGCCGACTTCAGATAATGCTTCACGAACATCGTCTAATTTAAAAGGTTTGATGATGGCTTCTATTTTTTTCATATTAATTACTTTCTAAAGCTTCAGTTGTCTCGATTTTAGACAATCATAAGGCTCATAGCAAACAAAGCAATTGAATTGCGGTGATAAAACAATCAGTCATGGTATAATTATCACTATAAAAATAACTATACTTAAATTACTGCAGCAAATGAGAATAAATATGAAAAATAAACACAATGGATTTACTATTTTAGAACTTATGGTAACTGTTGCTATCGTTGGTATCGTTGCTTCTATCGCTATTTGGAATAGCAGCGACATGTTAGAAGAAAACCGTGCTGAAAACTTTTTATTAGAATTAAAAAGAAATATTAGCTACGCTCGTGCACAAGCTGCAAGTACTGATGAAATAGTTGTAATTTGCCCAGCACCCAATACAGTTACAAGTGATAGCACAAGCCTCGAATGTCAAAGCGAATGGGACTCAACTAATACCGTTATTTTATTTATAGATACAAATAATGATGGTACTTATAAAAGCGCAAACGATAGTCTATTACGCGTAATGTCAGAAACTCCGTCTAGTGACAAAATAAAATTCTCTGGTAATAATAGCCTTCGATTTAATACGAGTGGTCGTATTACAACAAGTTTAGCTGGCTCAGGTAACTTTACGGGCTTTGTATATTGCCCCAATAGTGATAATGAAAATAACAAAGCACTTAGCGTATCTGTATCAGGAACCGCTTTTTATCTTGGTGATACCGACGAAACATGCGGTTAAAAAACACACAATTTCATCTTGTCATATTTGTATCATTTACTAGACTGAGTTAATCATTTATTAACTCAGGTCTTCAAGGATGAGGTTATCAATATTAAAAAGCAAAGGTGTTACCCTTATTGAATTAATGGTTTCTCTTGCCATTGTCAGTATTATTAGCCAAATATCGATGTGGTTTTACTCTGATTTTTTAGCTAAAAACAGATTAGATAACCATGTAAACCTCCTTCACCGAAATATCACCTATGGTCGATTATACGCAATTGAAAATGGCACCTACGTTACACTCTGCGCATTAAAAAATAGCCAATGTACAAACGATGAATGGGGTGCTCAAATGTCACTCTTCATAGATAAAAATAAATCAACCACATTGGATGACGATGAACTACTTATAAGTACATTCGAAAAAGTACACGATGCTGACAGTTTAGAATACCCTAGAAATGCAATTACATTTCGCCCAGATGGGTCATTAAATGGTTTTCAAAATGGCACTTTTATATATTGCCCAAACGAAAAAACCAACCTCGAAGGGTTGGCTTTGTCTGTAAGTCAAACTGGCAGAATACGCATTAAATCAACAGATAAATGCCAGGAATAAAATCATCTACTCCAACAGTAGGCTTTGTCTTTAGAGCCTGTTGAGCCCTTTAAGCCAATATCTGTAATTGTTAAAGTTGTGCAGTCACCGTCACCTGCAACAGGACCTGAGTCTGCAGTTGCGGTAAAAACGAATGTGTTTTTGTCTGCGTTTAACACTACCGAGAGTTTAAAATATCCATTTTCAGTTGTGTCTGTAATTCCCAAGTTAGCAAGTACGTCTGCGTATTCCCTGTTATCAACAAAAAATTGCTCTTGCTTATTAGCTGCATCTAACAAAGTGGCTGCAGCTTCTGCTCGCGCAGCTCGTTTTACATATTCAGTATAATTAGGAAGTGCTATTGCAGCTAAAATGCCGACAATAGCGACTGCTATCATCAGCTCAATTAATGTAAAGCCTCGTTGTAGTTTACTCATTTAACAGCCCTTCTTTAATCATTTTGAACTTCATCATTTTCTTCACGTTTATAAATGTATGTTTGTTGTGTGCTAAAGCCAAAACCAACAGAATTATCATCTACTAACTTTATTTTTCCATCAACAACCTTTAAACCAGGGCCATTAACTTTGATAGGCACCATCAGTTCTTGTTCTCCTGCGACTAGCGGACCAGGAAAATAAAATTTACTTTCAGGTACTTTTGAATCATCGTCATCACACTTTCCATCGCTGTTTGAATCTGCACAAGTAGAGCCAAAATATAACTGAGGAGTGTCTGGTACATCATAACTTGTTGTAAATCTGAGTGAATCGTATACTTTCGTTCCGTAATGTAAATGGAAAGCATAAAGCGAACCACCGCCACCACTAAGTGAACATTGATTCTCAGTTGAGGTATCTGATGCAGGCGTAAAAGAAGTAAAGTAAGCAACACCACCAACAACGGTTGCCGCAGCTAACGATTTTTCTCCAGTACCTAGCTCATATCGCCAACCTTGGAATTCAGCCAAATCAGCTTCAAGCTCAACAAACTGATCAATGTCATCTAAAGAATTACCAAAGGGGTCTGAGTTCATAGGCATTAAATCGACAGGTTTAATCGGTTCAGGCTTATTATCTTTAAATGATTTTGTTACTGTATTTTCATCACGAATCATAAATAATTGATTTTGTTCGCTCGTACTTGTTGGTTTAGAGCGGTTACCACTACCAATAACAATTGCATCATAAGGAGTATCTAAACGAGTAGTTACCTTCTCGCCGTTTATGTCTGTTTCGGTAACTTTACTAAATGTAGTACGAGCAACAAGTGGTTTGTAAAAAAAGCGCCTATCTTCTGTCGCAGAACTGCTCCCTAATTCAGCAAGCTTAAAATGACTAAACCCACTAGATGACTCCCCGGGCATATCAATTCGCCAAATATCTCCGCCTGTATCGGCAGCATAAATACGATCAATGTAACCATCATAATCAGAATCAAGTGTAGTAACGTCTGCTGCAATACTATGTCGACCTTCAAAGCCATTACTGTTAGGTGTTAACGCCCAAACTAATTTACCTGTTTCAGCTTCAACAATATAAACACCTCGACCAGTATTATCCTCACTGCGTATTGCTTCATCTTTATTCGTATCGTAACCTGCGCCAAACACTAATAATGGCTTATCACCAAACGCTTTAATATAAGCTATTTGTGGCTTAGACCACGTTTGTGCAAGCTCTACAAAATCACCTTTGCCACCTTCAATTGGTTTATCCCACAGTTTAACGGGTACATTAGGGTTAGTAATATTTAATGCGTAATAGTTTTTGCCGCCTCTGCGCATTCCAGCAAAGGCCCAAACGTCATCACCACTGCTTGCATCAATTACACCATCGTTTAAGCCATCATTATTTAAGCTTTTATCACTGAAGTACACACTAATAGGACCATCCATACCGTATACTTTTTTGTCAGCTTGATTTTCACGAAGAGGTTCAATTATGTCGTAGAGCGCAGAAGGAATAAATGCCCAGCTTTCGCTAACGGTATTACCACTGTCTTTAAACATATGTAAAAAGCCAGCATTAGTACCTATAAGTATGCGAACGTCATCATTGCCATAATCTATAGCTAATGGTTTAGAATGTAGTGGATCACCAAAGATATCACTTCGCTTATCATCAGATTTTCCATCTCCATCTTCATCATCAACATCAATACCCATCGCCCACTTAATATCATCATTAGACAGACCAAATGGGTTGTTAGCAATTAACCCGAGAACACCTGCAATAATAGATGTATTAAAAGTGACTATTGAGCCTTCTTTTTCTGTGTATAAATTTCTTGATGCTGTATTGGTTAAATTTAAATTCACACCACCTTGAGCAACTAAATTACCATCTGCTGGCTCATCACTTGGTAACCAAAATGTTTTTGCATTTTCATCAATTAATCCAACACTATTAATTGCGGGAGTGTCTGTGGAATCTACAATTTGCTCACCGGATACTTTTAATTTTTTTAAATTACCACGCCAACGAGCTCCCGTTTCAGGGTAAAACATAGCAAAATAAACAGCATCACGACTTCGCGTTTGATCTACGTTATTACTCGCCACTGAAGGCGATGAAAAACTATCATTTACTTCTCTAATTCTTGAAATAGTATTTTTTAATGCTTCAGATAAAGCTTCAGATGTTCGAGCTTCCAAGTACTGACCACCACCAACAGAAGCAGCACCCTCTAATAACTTAATGCCGTCTTCACTCATACCTGTACCAAAACCAATGGTATATACTCTACCAGTATCTAAAACATCGCTGGTATCTGTATATAAATCTACCTTTGTGTTGTTGGTGCCATGAATAATTTTAGATAAAGCAACTAAATAGCTATTAGAATAATCACCACTCACAAAAGGAATCGAGTCGTCAAATATATCATTGTGCACATTCTTTATTTGATTATCGCGACCACTATCATTAGTTGGGTCGCCATCTGTCATTAATATCAAATTTATTGAGTTATCACACCTCAAAGGGTCGCCTGAATTTTTTTTAAAAGGTGACTTATAGCTCCCGTTTGCATCTGCGCTTTTATCTCGATTGTTTATACCATTTGCAAAATCGAGACTTGCACCTGTTATATAACGGTATGCTTCCCAGAGAGTCTCTGTTATTGGCGTTGAACCACTTGCTGGCAAGTCATCAATCTCACTTAATATATTTGATTTACTAGCGCCAGATCTTGCAAGTACATAACCTCCAGAGTTTCCGTTAAAACGCATTAAACCAAAATCAATATCATCGTTGTCATTTACTAGTTGTTTGATCGCATTTTTAGCGACTAAAAGTCGGCTATCTTGACAATTAGGTGCGTATGAAGAAGAACCAGTTTTTCTGTAGCATTGCTCTTCTAATAGGTAGGTGTTTTTACTCTCAAAACAATTACTTTCATAGGCAAAAAGACTGCCATTATTATTTCGACC
Source organism: Pseudoalteromonas sp. SWXJZ94C (assembly GCF_015864385.1). Lineage (NCBI taxonomy): Bacteria > Pseudomonadati > Pseudomonadota > Gammaproteobacteria > Alteromonadales > Pseudoalteromonadaceae > Pseudoalteromonas > Pseudoalteromonas sp. SWXJZ94C. The sequence goes on along the minus strand of NZ_JADYXF010000065.1, from coordinate 2,483 downwards.
TATCTGATAACACTGCCCACCATCAGTTACATCCCAAGCCATACTCCCTGAAGTATCAAATATCATTAATACTCTTGGGTTTTCATCTGTTTCTACATCATGATTTACATAAAGCTCTATATCTTCAGCGGCTGCTGACATACTCAGTGTTAATCCCAATAATGAGGCAAACACTTTTTTAAATTTAAATTTCATCTTAAATCCCCTTGTTTACGCTCACCATTTCTTGGGCTACACCGGTAACAATAGTAAGTTCATGCTTACTTTTAGAACCGTATTTTTTAGTAGTTGATACCTGTACCATATTACATGCAAGACCCGCAGTACTGGCAAAACGACGCGGGCACTCTAAATCAAGTATTCCCTTATTTAAATTTATCATTTTGCTTTTCATATCATTATGTTCAGCAATGAGCATACCGCTATTATCCGCTGCTATTTCAGTTACCTCTTCAGGTGATAAAAAAAACTGATTAGCAGCACCTTTAGTTGCCTCATCAGAGATCATTCGCTGTACTTCACCTATAAGCTCGTTTTCAGCTACTTCACGTTCTTGTGCTGCATTAGTTATCTTTACGTCAATACTGCTACTACTCATTAATGTGACAGCGATTCCTGTTACAGCTATGACCATTATAAGTGCAGTGATAAGCACAACACCTTGTTGATTTTTTGCTTGTTTATTTAAATGCTCCATAGATTTGACCCTATATTATTAAAGCGAATAGTTGTAGTAAATACGGTACGTCTAAAGTTATCTGTAAACGTTAATTCACGATTATTTGCATCTTCTCCAAGTATATATTTTTGATTTTTAATACTTAGACCAGCATCTGGTTGCAATGCTCTAATTAATAAAAACACCTGTACAGTTAAAATACCTTTACGATTTTCCCAGTTGCTGGGAGTCATATCATTAATACTTCTATACGTATCTACTCGACTATCATTTGTAGTATCTAGACCAAAAACAAAGCGCATATTTTCAACCCCCTCCATGATCGTCTCAGCCCTAACTTCGTCATTAACTAGCCGATTACGCATCAATGCAGGAACGGTTAAACTTTTATTATTCACTTGATAAGTTTGCTCTGAAATATAATACGTATGGTGGCTGTAAGGCCAAACTGTTGCGTTAACGCTTAACGATGCAGGATCAACAACCCCTCGAACAAAACGAGCTTGCTCTTGCTCTGCAACAAAGTAATTTTGGCTATCTTGTGTTTCATTATTGCCAGCCTGAACAGTTAACTGATCACCTTGCAAAAACTTTACTTGTAAAATATCAGTACCTATTAATGAGTTATTAATACAACTAAGCTCATCCGCGCCATTGGCTGTTTTTGCGTATAAAGTTCTAAAGTTACTGGTACTTGCTAAATCTGGAAAACTGCCGTTATTAAGCCCTTCAAAGCAATCATTTGTTGGCGTAGCTAATGTTGTGGTATTCATAGCAGTAAATGAATCATCGTAGTAGGTACCCCAAAAGCCAACTTGCTCAATATCACGCTGCATAATATTTATAGCTAAACGACCCGACTCTTGAAGTTCACCTATGGTCATCGTGTCTTTGGTTGTTACTTTCATACCAATATAAGTAAACATGACGCCGCCAAGCACTAATCCGCCAATAAATAGCGAAATCATTACCTCTACAAGCGTAAAACCTTTTTGCTTCATGCTAACTCCTTAAATAAATATAACTAGTTAAAACAACTAAACGACGCTTGTTATCAGCTGTTCCACAGCTTATTGCGCCAGTGTCTGCGTTTGCAATAAACTCTTGGCGACCTTGCCAAGACACAATAACTTCAATATTAAAAGCTTTACCACCAGAATTTGCCACTGCAACCGGATTAATACACACATTTGCATCATCTAATGAGCCAGTGTTGTTTCTGGCCTGTATTGCACGCTTCCACTGTTCAAGGTCAAGTAAAGCAATTTGCTCAGCACTGCATGAACTACCAAAACATGTTGTTGACGAACTTGCTGGTGTTTTACTCGTAAAGTCTTTCTTATAATGTGCAACTAACTGAGATGTATCGTTAGCACGAATACGTTGAATAATGTCATTTCCCAGAGCGACTGCGGCGGCGCGCTGCATAGAGTCAAAACTAGCTTGTTTTGCTTTTGCTTGTAACGCAACAGCACCTAATAGACCAAAGCTGAGAATAATAAATGCGATAAGAACTTCAATTAATGTGAAGCCCTTTTGCACTTTAAAATGATGAGATTGCATATAAAAACCAAATAAAAATTACCTGATTGTAAGTTTAAGCAATTAAAATGTAGATTCAAGTGAGATTAGGATAGACGGTTATATTTGTTGATAAACGGTTAATAAAATAATTTTACTTAGTCGCACTTCATAGGTTAGACATTAAGAGATAATTGGATTCAGGCCGCATTTTAATCGTCCTTTTTCTTTATCTCTTTTTGGGTTCGCTCTTCGTGCATATTTTGACAAAAAACTGATAGTT
>NZ_JADYXF010000064.1:0-17501 GCF_015864385.1 Pseudoalteromonas sp. SWXJZ94C | reverse complement strand
CAGTAGTGAAACGAAACAGCGCCGATGATAGTGTAGCATTTGCTATGTGAAAGTAGGACATTACCAGGCTTCAAATTGTAGAAAGCCCGAATCTAACGATTCGGGCTTTTTTACGTCTGCAGAAAAGTGAAATGTGGGGGAATAACGCACAAATCACACCTACACTTACACCAATATCTTTCATTTCACTCAAGTGTTTACTGCTAAAGAGATACACACCCTCGTAAAGTACGTTTATATAGCTACTATTATTAGAGTTCAAAAACACATAAAGTTAGAAGCTAAATAAACTCCCTTTAAATATCGCGAATTTTTGTGGCAGGATTACCCGCTACGACAGTATTATCCATTACATTTTTTGTAACCAGAGCACCTGCAGCAACAATACTGTTTTCTCCAATACTTACACCCGCTAAAATAATTGCACCAGCACCAATCCACACGTTATTACTTATTGCGATAGGTGCTGCAAAATTTTCTTTATTAAGCCTTTCAGTAGGATTAACTGCGTGTGATACCGCTAAAAGCTGAACGTTTGGACCTATTAAGCAGTCATCACCAATCATGATTGAGTAATTGGCTAATGGCGAGTCGAGTAGTGTGCAATTAATATTTATAAAAGTACGATCACCAATAACTATTTGATTGCCGTAATCGCAATGGAAACCTGATTCTATAATTACACCATCACCTGACTTTAAAAATAACTCCTTGATACGTTTTAAGTTGCCTTTACTTGGGCTCTTATTAAATAAACGGCAGGTTTCACCTGCTTGCTTTCGCTGTGCTAAGTATTCTTTACTGATGCTATTAAATGACTGCATTGTATTTATCTTTATAACTTAATTGGTTATAGCTTACCGTACTTTTAGTTTTATTATTATTAGAATAAAACTGTGTTATTTTTGCTCGTTCACTTGCCATTTAGGTTGTTTCGTTTAAAATTGCATAACTTTCGAAACGAAACTTAATTCGCAATCTTTATGACAAAACGAAATACACAGCAGCGTCGCCACAATATACTGGTTCAGGTTAATGAATTAGGTGAAGTCGCCGTTGAAAAGTTAGCAGAACAGTTTCAAACATCTGAAGTAACCATTCGTAAAGATTTAACCTCGCTTGAAAAAAGTGGCTTATTACTTCGCCGCTATGGCGGTGCTATTGCACTACCTAAAGAAATTGTTAGCGATGAAATAGATTCAAAGCGTAAAGTAGCTATCGCAAAAGCTGCCGCAACGCTTATAAAAGATCATAACCGCATTATTATTGATAGCGGACGTACTACCGCTGCTATGATCCCTGAACTTGCTAATAAGCGCGGTCTAGTTGTTATGACAAATGCAATTAAAGTAGCTAGCCGATTGTTAGCGCTAGAGAACGAGCCGACACTTTTGATGACTGGTGGAACATGGGATCCACATTCTGAGTCATTTCAGGGTCAAGTAGCCGAAAACGTATTATGTTCTTACGATTTTGATCAGTTATTTATTGGCGCTGATGGTATAGATGTAAAGCGCGGAACAACGACCTTTAATGAGTTAGTTGGTTTAAGCCAAGTAATGGCAAAAGCGGCACGAGAAGTAATAGTAATGGTTGAATCAGATAAGATTGGTCGAAAAATACCTAATTTAGAATTACCGTGGAAAATAGTTACCACATTAATAACCGACAATGGCTTAGCTGACGATAAGCGCAAAGCAATTGAGGCATGTGGTGTAAAACTAATTTGTGCTGAATTTATTGAATAGCCACAAAGTGGCGAATATACAAAATTAACGGAGACTTTATGTGTGGAATAGTTGGGGCAGTTGCAGAACGTCCAGTAAACAAAATATTAATTGAAGGGCTTAAGCGTCTTGAATACCGTGGTTACGACTCAGCTGGCGTAGCGTTGCTTGATGGAAATACACTTAACACTGTAAAAGCGGTAGGTAAAGTAGTTAACGTTGAGGCAGCTCTAGAAAAAGCAGGCGTTAGCGGACATACAGGCATTGCACATACACGATGGGCAACACATGGTAGCGTTACAGAAGCGAATGCACATCCACATGTTTCAAATAATCAATTAGCACTTGTACATAATGGCATAATTGAAAACCACGCTACGTTACGTGCGGCTTTAAAGGCTGATGGATACGAGTTTTTATCGCAAACTGATACTGAAGTAATGGTGCATTTAATTCACCAGCTTCGTAAGCAACACACAACATTACTTGCATCAGTACAAGCTGCTGTTAAACAGTTCGAAGGCGCCTTTGGTACTGTTGTATTTGATAAAGATAATGATAACGAAATTATAGTTGCACGCTCAGGTAGCCCGCTTGTTATTGGTTTGGGTCTTGGTGAAAACTTTATTGCATCTGATCAGTTAGCACTTTTACCTGTTACTCGCAGCTTCATCTTTTTAGAAGAAGGCGACGTAGCGCGTATTACACGTGACACAGTAGAAATTTTTGATGCAGACGGTAACGCAGTTGAGCGTGAAGTGGTTGAATCAAACATTACACAAGATGCCTCAGGCAAAGGCGATTATCGCCACTACATGCTAAAAGAAATTTACGAGCAGCCACTTGCTGTACGTAATACTCTTGAAGGGCGTTTAAACGACGACCGTGTAGCAATTGATGCATTTGGCGACAGTGCACAGCAAATATTTAAAGATGTAAAACACGTGCAAATTATTGCCTGTGGTACGTCTTACCATTCAGGTATGGTTGCACGTTACTGGCTGGAGCAATTTGCAGGTGTTAGCTGTAACGTAGAAATTGCGTCAGAGTTTAGGTACCGTCAATCGTTTGTGCATGAAAAAAGCTTACTTGTTACTATTTCACAATCTGGTGAAACAGCCGACACTCTTGCTGCTCTTCGTTTAGCTAAAGAGCAAGGTTACATGGCATCAATGACCATTTGTAATGTGCCTGGTTCATCGCTTGTACGCGAATCAGATCTTGCTTTTATGACTAAAGCCGGCGCTGAAATTGGTGTTGCATCTACTAAAGCATTTACTACGCAATTAGTTGGTTTGTTAATGCTTACGGCGTCTATAGCACAAGAAAAAGGCCTTGATCAAAGTGCGATTGTAAATGCAATTAAAGTACTTCCAGCTAAGTTAGAAGAAACATTACTATTAGCTGATGACATTGCAGATCTAGCGGAAGAGTTTGCCGATAAACACCATTCATTATTTTTGGGTCGTGGTTCACAGTACCCAATTGCAATGGAAGGCGCGCTTAAACTTAAAGAAATTTCGTATATTCATGCAGAAGCCTATGCTGCTGGCGAGCTAAAACATGGTCCACTAGCGCTTATTGATGCCGACATGCCAATTATTGTTGTTGCACCAAATAACGAACTACTAGAAAAGCTTAAATCAAACGTAGAAGAAGTACGCGCTCGCGGCGGTATTATTTACGTATTTGCAGATAAAAATTCACACTTTGAGTCAGACGACACAATGCGTGTAATCAACGTAAACCACACTGACGATATTATTGCGCCAATTGTTTACACATTGCCATTACAGTTACTGTCGTACTACGTAGCGGTAATTAAAGGTACTGACGTTGACCAACCTCGTAACTTAGCTAAATCGGTTACTGTTGAGTAAAATCAATAGGTTGGTAATTACCCCTGTTAAAGATAAAAAGGCGCTCAATGCGCCTTTTTTAATATGTGCGCTCACCTAAGTCATAAGCAAAGTAGCCATAAACGGCTAGGGTCATTATTATTATGAAAGAATAATGCATTGCGCGAGCTAAAATTAAATCGATAGGTCTGGCGTATCGTAAAATGGCTTCGTCATTAACAACCGTCGCCTTCGCTGGCTTTTGCCGCCTTATTACTTTGCCATACATGCTCACTCTTATACCTAGCCCTTTATCCCAAAGCGGCTCATATATCCCTTCCTCGCGCATTTTCTTTTCAATATACTTCATTGAGATACGAGTGAAGCACAAAGTTGAAATGAGGAAAGAAATAAATGGAGGGAATGATATTATAAAATAAATGTTTTCAGGTATTATATACATGGTTAAAACCAACTTATATTAGAGCTAAGGTCATAAATTAGGCCAGAAAAACCCTTTCCAGCTACATTAGATTCAACATTTTTTCATAAAACATCGAGATTTGTTAGTTTTCTTATTCTACCTATATATGCTGATATTTCTGTATCGAATAGAGCCGTAATAGCGAAAGTATTTTTATTGTCAAAGTTATTTACTATATTGCTAAGGTTATTATAAATAACTAGGTCGATTATAATATCTAGTTTATGTCAGTTGTTTTTTCTTATTTATATCCCTTTTTAAACAATGAATTAGGTTTTTTCTTCTATTTTTTATGCCGTATTATTTTTAAACTGTGGCTGATTTGAGCATACTAAAACAAATATTACTTAGAAGAATCAGCTATAACTGCAATTGACTGTATTTATCAAAAAATAAAGCGTTCTCGCCGCTATGTGTTTGAACGTAAAGATTTCGACAGTTACGCGAGTTATGATCAGGTTGGTCGTGTGTTAAAGCAATTAGTCGATAAAGGCATACTGATGAAAATTGGCTATGGTTTATATACTAAAGCAGCGATTAACAGCCTTACTAATAAGCCGATGCCAACAAGCCCTGGCGGTACTGACGCAATAATGCGTGAAATTTTAAAACTGCGCGGTGTAGACTTTGAGATGGATGCGATGTCATTGAGGAGTATCAACGGTAAATCTACCCAAATACCAGCGTCTATTAAGTACAACTGGGATTCTAAGCAATTCAACCGGAATCTTAAAGTTGGGAATAGGGTATTGAGTTATCGTAGATGAGCATACCCAAACTGAAAAAACAGTTTCTTGAGGTCTCTGATGCATTGGATTTAGGTAATCCATCAATTCCAGAAAAGGATTATTCTAAACATATTAATTAAGTACGGGATAAACCCGAGCCTACAAATATCACAAATCTGTTCGTAACTTGGCTCGAATCGCGCAACTATTATCTATAAAAACATTTAAACCACTAACCCCTACTTAATAAGCGCTAAATACGCTAAAATTACAGGCTACTTTTTTAGCAATGAGCCCGTAATATTCATGACCTCAGCAACAAGCCCTAGCACATTTACCGAACTTGGCCTTATTCCAGAGCTATTAGCTCGTTTAACCGATTTGGAATATACCCAGCCTACGCCAATTCAAGCTAAGGCTATACCTAATGTGCTTGCCGGCAGTGATTTAATTGCAGGGGCAAATACTGGCTCAGGTAAAACAGCAACGTTTGCGCTGCCAATGCTACAAAAAATGTTTGTTGAACAAGGTAGTAAAAGCACAGCGAGCAAAGGCAACTTTGTAACAGGGCTTATTTTAGTACCTACTCGTGAGCTTGCTACGCAAGTAGCCGATAGCGTTAAATCGTATTCTGCAAATTTTAATGGTGCAATTAAAACGGTTGCTGTGTTTGGTGGTGTATCGGTTAATACACAAATGCAGGCACTGCGCGGCGGCGCCGATATTATTGTAGCAACACCCGGGCGTTTACTCGATTTAATCTCAAGCAATGCTATTAAGCTTGATAAACTAAATACGCTTGTACTTGATGAAGCCGACCGTATGCTAAGCCTTGGCTTTACCGAAGAGCTTGCTGAGTTATTAGCGTTAATGCCTGCTAAAAAACAAACTATGTTGTTTTCAGCTACTTTCCCTGAGCAAGTTAAGCTATTAACACAAGATCTATTAAATGACCCTGTTGAAATACAAGTTCAAAGCAAAGACGAAAGCACCTTAGTACAACGTGTTTTTACCGTAAATAAAGGCGAGAAAACCACTGTTTTAGCGCATTTAATTAAAACGCATAAATGGCGCCAAGCGCTGATTTTTGTAAACGCAAAAAAAGACTGTGAGCACTTAGCCAGTAAACTTGAAAAACGCGGTGTTAACGCACAAGTATTCCATGGCGATAAAGGTCAAAGTGAGCGTACTCGCGTAATTGAAAAATTTAAAGCGGGCGAAATTGAAGTACTTATCGCAACCGATATTGCCGCACGTGGTTTAGATATTGAAAAACTGCCAGTGGTAATAAACTTTAATCTACCACGCAGCCCATCTGATTATATGCACCGTATTGGTCGAAGTGGTCGTGCGGGCGAAGTAGGCTTAGCATTATCATTAATTGATTATGAAGACTTTCATCACTTTAAAATAATCGAGAAGAAGAACAAGCTACGTCTTGAACGTGAGGAAGTAACAGGCTTTGCCGTTAACCAAGCTAATCTTGATGCTGCACAGGCGCTTAAAAATGAAAAGCCAATGGCAAAACCAGAAGGCACCGGTAAGAAAAAGAACAAAAACAAAGCCGATGATATAGATGATGTATGGAGCGGTTGGAGAGGTCGCTCAAAGTAAAATATTTATTGTTATAATAACGACTATGGATATTTGATGATTTAATAAAAAAGACGCATTTGCGTCTTTTTTATTGTTCAGCAACACTGCTCACAATAGATGAACTGAGCATAATAATTATCGTGATAGCCAGTTTATAAAATCTTATAGGTCGTAAGCTCTTTTTAGGTAATATTGTATAGAATAACTACTACAGCTTGAATAAGTTATAGGTCACAATTTTTCTATAAACCAATTTCACTAGAAAGCACTCGAGCCACTTGCTGGAATATACGATAAGCTAAGTTTGTAGATTCAGCTTCTACTTCTACAGATCCAATAATAGTACGTGCTGTATGGTTATCTACAGATAAAGGTTCAGTAGGATCTAACCGTAATAAGTAAACAGGTTCACGTGAACGTAATACACCTTGTTTATCTGCATCTACTGCAATATCCCCACTATTTACTGAGGTTAAAGCGCGTAAATCAATGCGATCAGCAGCCAATGGAGCTATAGAACTTAAGGATAATATTATTGCAGGTGAAGTAGGATTATCAGCGATAAAGCGCGCTTTATTACCAAGTGTTAATCGAGTCTGGTCAATAGCAGAAACATAACCACGAACATCTGCATGGGACGAAGAGACAATGCGGGTAAGTTCTGCTCCAGAACCTAACCATTGTTTAGGGTGTAAATTTGGGCGTAAATCGCGAATTTTACCGGTAAACGCAGCTTTTATTCGCAAACGCTCTTTTCGCTCAATAAATCGTAGATATTTTTCTTGCTCACTGATTAATTGTTGTTCTAAAACCGGTAGTTGTGATCTATCCATTTTATCGCTAACAGCTCTACTTATTTGAGCAGTTAACAGATTAATATGTAATTGGCTTCGTATTAAAGCTATTTCTAATTCTGGTGATTTAAGTATAAAAAGTGTATCCCCAGCTGTAACTGTAGCTCCATCATAAATTAGCACTTTATCTATTATAGCTGCCTCTGGAGCAACAATTAAGTGATCACCACCATAACTATAAACAGCAGGTACAGTGACATGATTATCAATTGGTAATGTGATGAGTAGTAATAGGCTAATAAATCCTAAAATTGTTCGGCGACTTTGCCAGTTATTTGTAATTTCGCTACGCATAGCCCACCATTGCTTTATTTCGTTCCATATTGGTAACCCTATAAAGAAAATTATTTCTACAGCAAAAAGAATGATACCGAGCGCTTTAAAGAAAAAATAGTAAACAGCAAGTGCAATACCAGTAAATAAAAAAATACGATAAATCCAAGTGCCAAAAGCAAAGGCTGTTCGCCAATTTGCACCAAATTTACTAACTGCTTCAGGCATTGGTCTGCCTAGACCAAAAAGCCATTCACGTAACTGCCATTTCCCAAAAGCGAATGAGCGTTCTTGTAAGTTTGGAGCACCGACGGCATCTGATAAAAAATAATATCCATCAAAACGCATAAAAGGGTTTAAATTAATGAACATACTGAGTAGCCAACCGGTTGTTGCTAGAATAAAAGCGGTGCTGCGTAAAGCTCCTTCAGGTAGTAATGCCCAAGCAAAGCCCGCCAAGCCGGCAACCATTAACTCCATACGAATTCCTGCACTATCAACTTCTAATCGCTGTCGTCTAGAGCGTAATCGCCATACTCCGGTGGTATCAGTATAGAGCATAGGAAATAGTAGCATTACAGCAATTCCCATAGTTGAAACTCTGGCTCCATAACGTACTGCTGTATAGGCATGACCGCATTCGTGAAGTATTTTTACTAAAATCAAAGCGATTCCATATAAGAAAAAGCCTTGAACATTAAAAAAATCAGGAAAAGTTGCAAGAAATTGATCCCAATTACGTGCAATTAAAAATAATCCTATGGTGGTTAGCATAGCCCAAATAAGAATTGCTTTTGAGGACCAGATGAAAGCTACTTTTGGCAGTGTTTTTCTAAGAAATTGGTCTGGGTGAACTAACGGTATACGTGTGAAAAGATAATTTCTTAAAATCCATTGCAATGGTGTTTGATGACGAGCATCGGCTTGCTCCACAAAGTTTTCTACTATGTTTCCGGGTAAACTTTCTACTAGAGAGTTTGCAAGTAGAAACTTCGTAAATTCTTCTAGCTCATTAGGAAGTAAATCTTGCTGTCTGAGCTTTAGTGTTTCAATAAGTTTAGCTAACTCTCCTAAATGCCATAGTGATAATATTTCAAACTCTCGCTGCCCTATTTCAAAAAAAGCGTGATGTATAGGATCGAATATGGTCCAGCTCGGGGCACCTCCTATAAGCGCTGCTCCACGGCTTATTTGTAACTCTTGACGTAATTTAGGAAGTTGTACACTCTTTACTCCGCCACCTATCGTTGCTGCTATGGTCATAGGCCAATGCCTTGACGCATTGCTGCTATTGGACGTCGTAATATTCTATAAATTAGTGGTACTCGATCGCCGTATACACGAGCAGAGCCGTGAGCACCTATTCGAATATTATTATCTTCGCCAGTTGGTGTAGCGGCTAGAAGAAATGCCTCACGACCGTCAGGTAGTCTACTTGAATGATAAGAACTACGTGCTACTTTTGCTGAAACAGCATTAAGTGGTGCATTATCAAGATAGACGGTTACCTCTGCTTCAGGATTAATTTCAATTAGATCTCGAAGTGGTAATTCAATAATAAACTCCACTTTTTTTGGGTCTGCAATTTCTACAATATGTTCGCCAACAGATACTGGGCGACCTTCCCAATCTCGGCGATCGCTATAGACTGCTATACCATCTTGAGGTGCACGTAACTGTGCTCGTTCTAGTATTCCTTGAGCATAAGCTGCCTCAGCTTCAGCAAGGTGAAATTCTGACTTAATTATTGCAATATCTCGAGCTGCATCTTGGTCGGTAAAAGCTGCATTTGTTGCTCGTTCATAGCGAACTGCGGCTACTTTTAATTTTTCTGTTGCCATTGCGGCATCGTTTCGAAGTAAAACATCTTCCATGGTGACTATTAATTGCCCTTGTTTTACTTGGGCATTTGGCGGCACATGGATATGCTCAATCACTCCGTTAGTCGGGGCTGATAGGATAAAAGGTCTCTCAGCTACAACTCTAACCGGAGCGAGTACACTAAGTCTGACTGGTATTAACATGATGGCAATTAAACTAATTATAGCAATTCGTTTTTGAGTCTGTGTAAATCGAGGCTTCCGACGATCTTTCCAGCGTGGTGTAAATGCCATCCAAGCGTGTGAATAAGTGCTTGCTAGTCGTTCTGCGAGTAATCGTTCTGCTTGAGGCCATGCAAGTGTTCGTGTTAATAATATGCCACCGAAACAAGAGCCATCGCGCTGTTTCATAGGCACCCAAAGCATATGAATAAAAGGGTACTCATTTGTTTCAGGATCTTGTTTATCTGCATAGGCTAGGGATTTAAATTCGTGTGTTTTCCCTAGATCAACATCTTGACTTAGACTAACGATTAAGCGCTCAATCCAACGAATTGCAGGTGTATTACGGTCAACAACTGCAACACTTGAAACCGTGTTAACTTTCATATCATCAACGGCACCTTGTCTTTTTAAAACAAATGCTTGATCAAAATTAAGTAAACTACGACTTTCGTTGGCTATGTGATATAGAAGCTCCATATCACTTGCTTGATCACGAATTTCAGCTTCAAACTGCAAAAGTCTTTGAGTTATTGCCGTTGTCGGCTGGGGGTTGTTACCCTTTGAATCTACGAGATGGATATGTGGTTCCATATTAACGTTGCTCCGGGGGAATAAAACGTGCATCTCCACTCATCCCAGGAAGCGTATTTTCAGGGATTCCACGAAAATGACCAATCACCCTAATTGTTTTGCTGACAGGGTCTACAACTGCACCAAGTCGTACTATGTTTGCTTCATGTATTTTTCCATTTTCGTCAATTTTAATGACAAATGGGGTACCGGGCTTTAGCCAAGAAAGCCAATTAGAAGGTACTATAAGTTTTAGTTCGAGGTTACTTTCTCGTTGTATCTTTATAATAGGTGTGCCCGTGGTAGGGCTCTCGGCTATGCTAGCAAGTCGCTCAACAACCCTCCCTGCATAAGGAGCTTTGATAATACAATCACTGATTGTTGCCTCTAATGCAGCTGCTTCTGCTTGAGCACTATTAAAATTAGCTTCAGATATGAGTACATCATTTTTACCAATAGCTCCATATTGATCAAGCTCTCGATTACTATTTAAAATAGTTTCAAGAGCATGTGCAGCAGCTTTCGCTGCTTTTACTTCAGCTTCATTGCGAGTGCAATCGAAACGTACTAATTCGACACCTTTTTCAAAGGCTTCACCGTCACTAAAAGGGATAGATTTTATCATACGTCCATTAATACTGGAGCTTATGACTGCCGTATCTCGGGCTGTAATTACCCCACGAACATGAACAGCTTTGGTCGTATTACTCCCAAAGCTTGTTCCTTGATCCTGTGGCATTTGCCCAATAGCTTCTCCTGCGTTCAATCCTGGAATTATTAGAATTGCCAAAAGCTTTAGGGTTAATTGCATCAGGTTATTTTTCACTTATAGTTGTTAAGCTTGATTGAGTAGTACGTGTTGCCCACAATGTTTCTAGTGAGGAGCTAAGTTGGGCTAAAGGTTCGCTACCTGTGATATTTGGTCCAAAATCATCGATACCAATTGCCGCGAAAAGATTCGCGTATGCATTTTGCATATCAGCAAAAGCAATATCATATTTCACCTCTGTTACAAGGCTATTCATTTCCTCGCGAATCAGGGTTTGCTGACTAATAGTATTCGCTCTGAAACCACTTCGTATTTGATCCATAATACGTTTTTGTATAGCGTTTTCTTGCTGTACAGTGCTAAATGTTTTTGAAAGATGATTATATCGAGCATGTGCCACATGTACCTGTGTCATAATTGCCATAGTTAGTGCGAGGGCCCGAGTATCGAGCAAAGTATCTTGAGCTTCGATGGCTGTTTTATGTGCTGGGTAGCGGAATAAATTCATTACGTTCCAGCTTGCTTGAGCTCCCCAATTTACCCAATCATTATTATATAAAAAATCGTTAGAATTGGAGTTAACCCCTAAAAACATTCGAAAACTTGGGAATGTAGAAAGTAATGCTGCATCTAGTTCATGGGAGTTAATACGTAAACGGTATCCTACTTCACGTAACTCAGAGCGATTTTCAAGTGCTGCAGAAACCATTTCTTCTACTCTAAATGGTTGCTTTAATGGAGATGCGGTTCTATCTGGCAGCAGTAGAGTAAATTTGTCGTTAGGAGATAAGTTCATGAGCGCAGCAAGTTGTCGCTTAGCTATCATGAGCTCACGCTGTAGTCTTTGAATTTCTCTTTTTATACCAATAAGTTCTCGTTGATAAGTAAGTGCCTTTAATGGTGCTGTCGCACGACTTATTTCTAAAGATCGAGAACCAGCAAGATTATCTTCTACGTTGCGCTCAAGTCCATTCAGCTTATTAATCATTCTCTCTGCGCTCACCGCACGCCAAAACGCAGTACGAACATCTTCAATAATCCGGTTGGCTACCTTACGACGATTTTCTAGAGCTATGAGTGCTTGATCAGCTTTTTGTTGACTACGAACATAAGACAAACCAAAATCAAGGACGTCCCAACTTAGGGACAAGTCCGATTGGAGTGTATTCTTTTCACTTGAGGTTGAAGGCTCAAGTGATTCAGTATTAGTTAGTAAAGAGCGACTCGATGCACCTGCATATGTATCTCTACCTGTATAACCGCCTGTAGCAACCAGTTGAGGTAACATGTCGTAACGAGACAGGTCTACTTCTCTCAATCGAAGTGCTTCTTCCATTAATTCAACCTTGTAATCAAGGTTATATTTAAGTGCACGCGCCATCGCATCATATAGATTTATCGGAGCTAATACAGGCTCTTGGTTTAGTGTAACCCTCGATAAACGATCTTTGGCTTGTTGTGATAATTGCGTTGTATCGAATGGCTCTGGTACTACCGTACAGCCACCCAGTGACAAAATAAATACAGCTGGTATAAAAGGGATTCTCATTTATTGTTACTCCTGGCTACATAAATATTTACTTAAAAATTCATTATTGAAACTTTGTTGTATCAAGAGCTTGTATCAAGGCTGTTACTTCTACCGTGTTACTATATGCTTCTTGTGCAATTCTGTTATCGAAGGTGTCCGTACTGGCTTTATCTGATGTATCAATTTTTGTCACGCTGCCGGAAATAAAATCGACTTCAATCGGATAAGTAATACTTGATCCATTAATGTCTTCAGCATGAATTTTGAGTTGTATTACGTCCGTTTTTACAGGGGGTTCTATTAATACCAGACCTTTACTATCTACTGATATCCAGTCTGAAAGAGCACGACCATCAACTCGAGTAATATTGTATTTAACATCTGATGATTCACTTTCTATCAATCGAGTGTGTAAACTCATGATGATCGCACTATCGCGTACAATTGTTTCGACGGTAAGTTCATTGTTATACAAAATATCATCTCCCCCTATTGATAAACTTAGAGAAAAAGTATTTATCTCATTTGTATCAAAAGGTTCGTAATCAACACCAAAAATACCTGTTAGATGTTGGTTAAATATACTGAATTGATCCAAAGCCCTCATTGCATCAAGAATCGGATGATTCATATTAAGATGACTACTCATGCTATTAAGATTTTGCATATCGTTTATCGCAGTAAGAATCGGGGCACTTACATTTAGGTTGGCAGATGAATGCAAGTCTCTAACGTCGAAGATTGTTTGTAAAACTACGCCTGGTGCTGAAATAAGTCGTTCATCGCGGTCTTTGTTATCCGACCCAGTGTTACTTATATCGGAAGTATTAGATGAATTATATTGCTGCCCAATTTGAACAATACTGTTGATGTCGACACCAGCAGGCATGGCTGTTACTGTCAGATTTATTGTCGCTGTACTTATCTCTCCATTAATATCCGATACAGTATAATCAAGGCTAATTGTGCCATTGAACCCCTGTGGAGGTGTAATGGTTAAAGTTCTATCTTGATTGAGCTCAATAATAGTCCCATCGGATAATGTAATCGGTAAACCTATTACAATTTCTTGTCCTGCTATTGTTTTAATAGAAAGGGACTCGTCATCAATATCGGTATCGTTGCCTAATACATCAATATTTATAGGGGTACCTTCAATAGTAGTTATTGAGTCATTAATTGCAATTGGTGCATCGTTAACTGGGCTAACATCATTGAAACTCAGTATTGCCGTATCAGTGCCGCCATTATTATCCGTAATTGTGTAGGTTGCGCTAGGCACTGGGCCGTTATAATCAGCGGCAGGGGTAAACGTAAAGGTGCCGTCAGCATTAATGATAAGCTCACCAACACCTGCAATGGTTGCTGTATCACCCGCAGTGTAAACGGTTGCACTGCCATCAATTACGAATTGAGAGACAGTGAGGTTATCTCCATCAGCATCGGTATCGTTGATTAATACATTACCATTCACTGGTGTGTCTTCTGTCACCGTGAAAGGACCGTCATTGGCAGCAATTGGTGTATCGTTAACTGGGCTAACATCATTGAAGCTTAGTGTTGCCGTGTTCGTGCTGCCATTTGCATCGATTGCCGTGTAAGTTGCGCTTGGCACTGGACCGTTATAATCCGCGGCAGGGGTAAACGTAAAGGTCCCGTCAGCATTAATAATAAGCTCGCCAACGCCTGTAATGGTTGCTGTATCGCCTGCGATGTAAACGGTTGCACTGCCATCCACAACAAATTGAACAACACTTAAAGTGTCGCCTTCGAGATCACTGTCATTGGTTAATACATTGCCATTCACCGGCGTGTCTTCGGTCACGGTGAAAGGACCGTCATTGGCAGCAATTGGTGCATCGTTAACTGGGCTAACATCATTGAAGTTAAGAGTTGCCGTGTTCGTGCTGCCACTTGCATCACTTGCCGTGTAAGTAGCGCTTGGCACCGGACCGTTATAATCAGCGGCAGGGGTAAAGGTAAAGGTCCCGTCGGCATTAATAATAAGCTCGCCAACGCCTGCAATTATTGCCGTGTCGCCTGCATTATAAACCGTGGTGTCCCCATCCATTACAAATTGCGTCACGGTCAGGGTATCGCCATCCACATCACTGTCATTGGTTAATACATTGCCCGAAGCCGGTGTGCCTTCTGTTACCGAAATTGGGCCGTCATCAACGGTGCTCGGTGCATCATTGACTGCAATAATGTCATTGAAACTCACTATCGCGGTATCAAATCCACCGTTTGCATCACTGAGGGTATAAGTAGCGCTAGGCACTGGGCCGTTATAATCAGCGGCAGGGGTAAACGTAAAGGTCCCGTCAGCATTAATGATAAGCTCACCAACGCCCGTAATGGTTGCTGTATCGCCTGCGCTGTAAACGGTTGCACTGCCATCCACAACAAATTGAACAACACTTAAAGTGTCGCCTTCGAGATCACTGTCATTGGTTAATACATTGCCATTCACCGGCGTGTCTTCGGTTACGGTGAAAGGACCGTCATTGGCAGCAATCGGTGCATCGTTAACAGAGTCAACAGTAATAGTAATAGTCTGGGTAGAGGTACCACCATTACCATCGTCGATTTTCACGGTGAAGGTATCAGTGCCGTTAAAGTGTTCATTTGGAGTGTAAAGATAGGTACCGTCAGTATTGATACTAACACTGCCATTAATAGGATCTATGTCGACGGTGAAAGTAAGAATATCACCTTCTGCATCAGAGGCTATAACCTGACCACTAACAGGGGTATCCTCGTTTGTGGTTTTATTTTCAGGGATGCTCTCTGGTGAACTATTAGTACCTATTACTGTGATCGTAAGAGTTGCACTAGAAAGACCTCCTTCACCATCAGATGCTTGATAAACGATACTAGTAGTACGAGTTTGGGTATCAGCCAAGTCATCAAAGTCATTGCCTGCATCAAAACTATAAGACCCATCTGCATTGACGGTAAATGTGCCGCCTGAAGAGCCATTAACTGGTTGTCCTACATTAGTTATACTGTTATTAACTTCAGCTACGAGAAGACTATCGCCGTCAGGGTCTTGATCATTGAATAGCACACCATTAGCTGCATCAATGCTAATATTTTCATTTTCGTTGACAGTATTAGAATCTGGATTAGCTTGCAGGGGCGGATTATCAACTGACCAGGTAAAGCTCTCACTAACACTTTCACCATTATTGTCATCGGCAGTAATCGTAATAGTATATGGGCTAGATGACGAAGCATTACTATCGAAAGATCCACTGATAACACCAGACACAGCATCTATTGAAATTCCATTAGGTAGACCTGTCGCAGAGAAACTTAATGTATCATTATCAATATCGCTGAAGAAAGGTGCAAAATTAATAGAAACAGATTGCCCATCTATAGATGTCTCATTAGGTAATGCTGAATTAACAATCGGTGTATCATTAACTGGGGTGACAGTAACAGTTACAGTTGCTGTACTGTAACCATCTTGTCCGTCGGTAATACGATAGTTAATTATATCTGTGCCATTAAAGTCTGTATCGGGAGTGTATGTGATTGTATTATCACTGTTAATAATAACGCTGCCATGGGAGGCACTTGCTTCAGTTATTATCAGTGAGTCGTTGTCTGGATCAGTATCGTTAGTTAACACACTTATAACTACGGCTGAATCTTCAGCAGTCATTGCTATATCATCATTGGCGATGGGAGGGATATTTTCAAAAGCCCACGTGAAGCTAGTTAATACCGTTCCTCCATTACCGTCATCGGCAGTAATGGTTACGTTATATGGTTCAAATGTAGATATATTGCCAGCGACTGTACCACTAATTATACCAGTGACTGGGTCTACACTTAATCCTAGTGGTAACCCAGAAGCAGTAAAGTTCAATACATCCCCATCAATGTCGGTGAAATTAGGCGAAATATCTAAATTTATAGTGCTACCGTCTGCATCCGCTTGATCATCTATACCACTAGTGGTTGGATCATCATTAATCGGTGTAATAGTAACGTCAACACTGGCTGTACTTTCACCACCCTCCCCATCGACGATTCTATAAATTATGGTATCGGTACCGTTGAAATTAATATTAGGTGTATAGGTAACAGTATTATCAGCATTAATAACTACAGTGCCATTACCAGCAATAGCTTCAGTGATAATTAACGTATCATTATCTGGGTCACTATCATTAATGAGCACATCGATGTTTATGCCCGTATTTTCTGAAGTGCTCGCAGTATCATTAACTGCTGTAGGTAGTGCATTAACAATAGTATAGGTAAAACTTTGATCTACAGTGCCGCCGCGTCCATCATTAGCAGTCACAGTAATAGTATAAATTCCGTCATTAATAGGACCATCTTGCGAAGCACTATTATCAATAGTGCCTGAGAGGGTGCCTGTATTAGTATTGAGAGTAAGTCCTGCAGGCAGCCCAGTAATACTATAAGTCAAAGTATCAGTATTAGGATCACTAAAATAGTTACTGAAATCAATTGAGACAGGCTGCCCGTCAACAGCATTTTGATTTGGTATTTCATTAGCTTCAGGTGCAGCATTTTTTTCGGTGACGACTATCGTAACGGTTGCAGTTTCAGTAACACCGCCAGATGTAACTGTGTAGGTAAAACTATCGGTACCGAAATAGTGAGCATTAGGAGTATAAATACCGGTACCATCAGCGTTTAGGCTAACGCTACCATTAGCGCCTTGCGTGAAAGCTGTTATTTGTGGTGAGCCTTCAAAGTTATCATTAATGAGAACATCAAGAGGTGTTGATGTATTTTCATCAATCGTAATATTATCGTCAGATATATCAGCGGTTGGTGTAATATCATTGAAACTTAATACCGCAGTATCGATCCCACCGTTAGCATCGCTGACCGTGTAAGTTGCACTTGGTACTGGACCGTTGTAATCAGGAGCAGGGGTGAAGGTAAAGGTGCCATCAGCATTAATGACAAGCTCACCGACATTCGTAATGGTGGCTGCATCGCCTGCCGTGTAAATTGTAGGGTCGCCCGCAATAACAAATTGGACAACACTTAAAGTATCGCCATCAATATCGGTGTCGTTGGTGAGTACATTACC
>NZ_JADYXF010000063.1:0-17827 GCF_015864385.1 Pseudoalteromonas sp. SWXJZ94C | reverse complement strand
TGTAACCTCGCTTACCTGTATTTCTAGAAAGCTCTCTTGAAATCGTAGATTGCGATAAATTAGTTAGCTCAGCAATACTTTGTTGCGTAAAACCACTTTTCTTTAGAACGGCGATCTGGCATCTTTGCGCATAGGTCAGTTGTTTGTAATGCCTCATTGTAAAATCTCTTGCCGGAGAAAAAGCAGTTAGCTTATGAGCAACTGACCACTTAATCTAGCCAAAACAAGTTATGCACTTACAATTTGAATCTAGGAAATATAATAAATAACTTTTTTTAATAAACTATCTTCAGATTTGAAGATTTGAAAACCGCTTCATAAGACTTCAAAAACATCTCCAAAGTTTAAAACTTTAAATATATTATTTAGCTTTTAAGCACTTCACCTAGTTGCTTTTGTGATGATATAAGAGCTTTTAAACTGATATTTTTTAGTAAACTGCCTCTTTATTGATTAAAAAACAGTTCATTTCATCAATTAAAACCGTGTGTTTTATGCTTTTTTTAGCCTAATAATGCATAAATATCTGAGTATTTGTCACTTTTTTTATCTGTGTAAAAGCATAAATTAACCTAAATTTTGGATAATAAACAACTTATCTACGAAACAAAAAAAGAGTTTTTGAGCTGTATTTTTATTCTAATAGGACAAATACAAAGTTTAATTTAGCGTATCTAGGAAAAATATAGCAATATTTGAAATTGAAAATAACACTTACAAAGTCGTTTTTTTCAATTCACTTACTAAAATACATAAAAATAAGTGATCTAAATATGCATTAAATTAAAAATATTTCGATCACTTATCCACAATTGCTAATTTTTAGCTAAAATAAATGACAAAATTAGGTAACTCGGTCATAAAAAGCTCACGATCAATATTAATTGATCTGTTTATCAGCCTATTTTAAATTAATTTCATTAGATCTACCTTTTTAGATCATTTAATAAAATTATTTTGGATCTAAATTTAGAGTTATCAACAAGCTTTATATCCACATTATGATCAACAGGTGATTAAAAATAAAATACTATCATCCCTTGCACTTTCCTATCTATAAAATCAATAACTTAGAAATAAAAAAGCAATTAAATAATCAACTTAAGCAAAGCTTTCCCCAACCTTATCAACAAGTTGATCAGAAGATTACATTTAAATATAAATTGTTAACCTCAATTTAATCAATAACTTAAATAGCTTCATATGCGTTAGTATAAATTTACAGCAAAATTAGTTATACAAAAAAGCAGTCTTAACTTTACTGTTATGCTCACTCAGTTATCATATGCGTTAATTAAAACTAATGTGATCACTAATATTCATGAGTTCAGTAAATATTATCGTTGGTAGTCAAATGGGATCAGCCGAGTATGTTGCAGAGCAACTAAGTGACGAGCTAAATAATCAAGGTATTGATACACAACTACATGATCAACCAGTGTTTAGTGATATTGATCAACACAATACGATTTGGTTAATTTGTACCTCTACTTATGGCGCAGGTGATTATCCTGAGAACCTCATTAACTTTGTTGATGATTTAGCTCAAACTGATGATTTATCTAATTTAAAATATTCAGTCATTGCCTTAGGTGATACCAGTTATGACACTTATAACCTTGCTGGGCGCAATATAGATGCGTTATTAACAGATAAAAAAGCAATAAGAGTAGCAGAACGGTTAGAGCTTAATATTACTGATGAAGCGCTTCCAGAAGACACTGCTTTAGCTTGGTTAGACTCTTGGATAGCTAAAACAGGTTTAAAATAGAGAGATCAAGCTAAAAAACATTAATAAAGTTACCCACAATTTACTAATAATTTAATAAGTTTTGTGGATAACTAATGTTTAAACTGTTTTTTAAAGCATGCTTATCCATGGGATAAGATCCGACTGATGTAGGCCTGTGCATAAAGTACCTTTTTGATCAGAGCTTATTCGCCTGATGATCCGATCATATTAACACCTTTAGATCTGATCTAATTCCATGTTTTAAATAAAGATCTAAACCTTATCAACAGAAAAGTCGATCAGTAGTAGTAATAGTAATAAAAGATCTCTTTAAAAGATCCTTTATATTATTAGAGATCACCCACTTAGATCTTGAGCACTGTTTAATCATTTATCTTCTGATAATTTCTAGGTAGAATACGCTCCCCTTTGAAGTTTACTGGTTTGATTTAAGTAGGATCCCATAAATGATTTTTCACGAAAATTTTGACGTTATCGTAGTCGGTGGTGGACATGCTGGCACTGAAGCCGCATTAGCAGCTGCTCGCATGGGAATGAATACCCTGCTGCTAACTCACAATATGGATACCCTTGGTCAGATGTCTTGTAACCCAGCAATTGGTGGCATTGGCAAAGGTCATTTGGTTAAAGAAATTGATGCGCTAGGCGGTGCAATGGCACAGGCCATTGATAAAGGCGGGATCCAATTTCGTACGTTAAATTCTTCTAAAGGACCAGCTGTTCGTGCAACTCGAGCACAGGCTGATCGCGCTTTGTACAAAGCGGCTATTCAAACAACGTTACAAAACCAAGAAAACTTAAAGATTTTTCAACAATCGTG
The DNA here is from genome assembly GCF_015864385.1 of Pseudoalteromonas sp. SWXJZ94C. Lineage (NCBI taxonomy): Bacteria > Pseudomonadati > Pseudomonadota > Gammaproteobacteria > Alteromonadales > Pseudoalteromonadaceae > Pseudoalteromonas > Pseudoalteromonas sp. SWXJZ94C. The sequence goes on along the minus strand of NZ_JADYXF010000063.1, from coordinate 15,254 downwards.
TGATGATCTTATTGTTGAAAACGATCGTGTTACAGGCGTAGTTACTCAGATGGGTTTACGTTTTAGTGCCCCAAGCGTAGTTTTGACTGTAGGTACTTTTTTAGGTGGTTTAATTCATATTGGATTAGAAAACTACAAAGGTGGTCGTGCAGGAGATCCCCCTTCGATTGCCTTAGCTGATCGCTTACGTGAACATCCGTTTAGAGTAGATCGTTTAAAAACTGGTACTCCACCACGTATTGATGCACGTACTGTTGATTTTACTAAAATGGAAGCACAACCAGGTGATACACCTACCCCTGTATTTTCATTTATGGGTAAGCAAGCTGATCACCCACAACAAATACCGTGTTACATCACTTACACAAACGAAAAAACACACGATGTTATTCGTAAAAATTTACATCGTTCACCTATGTACTCGGGTGTAATTGAAGGTATTGGTCCACGTTACTGCCCTTCAATTGAAGATAAGATTGTTCGTTTTGCTGATAAAGATAAACATCAAATTTTTGTTGAACCAGAAGGTTTAACATCATACGAATTATATCCGAATGGTATTTCTACTAGTTTACCATTTGACGTACAACTTGAAATTGTGCAGTCGATTACTGGTTTTGAAAATGCACATATTTGTCGACCTGGTTATGCAATTGAATATGATTACTTTGACCCACGTGATTTAAAACAGTCTTTAGAAACTAAATTTATTGAAGGCTTATTTTTTGCTGGTCAAATTAATGGTACTACCGGTTATGAAGAAGCTGGTGCGCAGGGCTTAATTGCAGGCATGAATGCAGCGTTAAAAGTACAAGGTAAAGATTCTTGGACACCACGTCGTGATGAAGCTTATGTGGGTGTATTAATCGACGACTTAGCAACACTTGGTACAAAAGAACCGTACCGAATGTTTACCAGCCGTGCTGAATACCGTTTATTACTTCGTGAAGATAATGCAGATATTCGCTTAACTGAAAAAGGTCGTGAACTAGGACTAGTTAACGATGAACGTTGGCAGGCATTTAACGAAAAAATGGAAGTAGTTGAAAAAGAGAAACAACGCATTAAAGATACTTGGATCCATAAAGATCATGCCGTTGTGGATCAAGTTAACGCATTACTAAAAACACCATTAACACGTGAAGCTAGTTTAGAAGAACTTCTTCGTCGCCCTGAAGTTCGTTATAACGATCTTATGGCTATTGAAGGTTTAGGATCTGAATTTACAAATAAAGCAGCATTAGAGCAAGTTGAGATCCATACTAAGTACGCTGGTTATATTGCGCGCCAACAAGATGAGATCAATAAACAGCTTCGTCATGAAGAGACTATTTTACCTAAAGAGTTTGATTATAAAACCGTATCTGGGTTGTCAAATGAGGTAGTTGCCAAGCTTATTGAGTCTCGTCCTGACACTATTGGTCAAGCATCGCGTATTTCTGGTATCACCCCAGCGGCGATTTCGCTATTATTAGTGTATCTGAAGAAGCAAGGCTTGTTGCGCAAATCTGCGTAACAGTAAGGGTACATAGTGTTAAAGCAACAATTAACTACATTGTTAGCGCAAACTGATATTGCGCTAACAGAAAAACAACAGCAGCAGCTGGTTCGTTACGTCGAGTTATTAGATAAATGGAACAAAGCTTATAATTTAACCTCAGTACGCTTACCTGAAGAAATGATGATTAAGCATATTATGGATAGTTTAGTTGTTGCACCTCATTTACCCGGTCATCATTATATTGATGTTGGTACGGGTCCTGGCTTACCAGGCATTGTATTAGCTATTGCATTACCTGATACGCATTTTGTGCTATTAGATAGTTTAGGCAAACGTGTTCGATTTTTAATGCACGTGAAACATGAGCTTGGACTTGATAACGTCACCCCTGTGCAGTCAAGAGTTGAAGAATATCAACCAAGTGTTAAATTAGACGGCGTACTAAGTCGTGCATTTGCCTCTTTGCAAGACATGGTAAAATGGTGTTCACACTTAATTGATAATTCAGGTAAATTTATAGCCCTCAAAGGTATATTCCCTAGTGAAGAGCTAGAGTCGCTACCTGAAGGCATTAAGTTTGAGAAAAAAATTGCATTAGAAGTACCTAAATTAGATGCACAACGACATTTAATTATTCTTTCTAAAGACTAGGGATCAGAGACACTGTGGCAAAAGTCATCGCATTAGCAAATCAAAAAGGCGGAGTGGGTAAAACTACAACTGCTGTTAACCTCGCTGCGTCTATGGCTGCAACGAAACGTAAAGTGCTGTTAATTGATCTAGACCCGCAAGGTAATGCAACTATGGGTAGCGGCGTAGATAAGTATGGCGATGTGCCAACTATTTATGACTTACTTATTGAAGATAAGCCTATCGAAGACGTTATTATTAAAGAGACATCAGGTGAATACCACATGATAGCTGCAAACGGTGATGTAACCGCTGCAGAAGTTAAATTGATGGAGTTATTTGCTCGTGAAGTACGTCTTCGCAATGCGCTCGAAAAAATTCAGGACCAGTACGAATTTATTTTTATTGACTGCCCACCTTCTCTAAATATGTTAACTGTAAATGCAATGGCTGCTGCTGATTCTATTTTAGTGCCAATGCAATGTGAGTATTACGCATTAGAAGGGTTAACTGCATTAATGGATACGATTACACAACTTGCTAGATTAGTTAATCCTAAATTACAAATCGAAGGCATACTTCGTACTATGTACGATCCGCGTAATCGATTAGCAAATGATGTGTCAGAACAACTAAAACAACATTTTGGTGATAAAGTATACCGTACTGTAATCCCACGTAATGTACGTTTAGCGGAAGCACCAAGTTTTGGTACTCCTGCTATGTACTATGACCGGGCATCAAGTGGCGCTAAAGCTTATTTAGCACTTGCTGGCGAAATGTTACGCAGAAAAGAAAAAACAGCGTCCGTTGTCGCCTAACTTTGAGGTAAAAAAATAACATGTCTGCTAAAAAACGAGGTCTAGGCCGAGGACTCGATGCGCTTTTAAGTTCGTCAAAACCTGCACCAAGCGTAAGCAAGGAACAAGACACATCAAACGTGACTGAAGCTATGCAAAAAGCTGCAGCTAATAATAGTGAATTGCAAAAGCTTCCTATCGAGTTTTTACATTCGGGTAAATACCAGCCTCGTAAAGATATGTCTGAAGAGGCGCTTGAAGAACTAGCAAGCTCTATTCGCTCTCAAGGTATTATTCAGCCAATAGTTGTTCGCCCCGTGGCTCACAATAGTTTTGAAATTATTGCTGGTGAACGTCGTTGGCGTGCAGCGCAAATAGCTAAGCTTGATACTGTACCGTGTATTATTAAAGACGTGCCAGATGAAGCCGCTGTTGCAATTGCATTAATTGAAAATATTCAACGTGAAGATTTAAATGCAATGGAAGAAGCCGTTGCACTTAATCGTTTACTTATAGAATTTGAGCTAACACATCAGCAAGTAGCCGATGCGGTAGGTAAATCACGAACAACGGTGACTAATTTACTACGCTTAAATAATTTAAATAGTGATGTAAAAATTCTGTTAGAACATGGTGACATCGAAATGGGGCATGCTCGTTGTTTATTGGCTCTTGAAGGTGAGGCACAATCAGATGCGGCTCGTTTAGCTGTTGCTAAAGCACTTACTGTTCGTGAAACCGAAAAGCTAGTTCGCTCAATTCTAGAACCTGTGCCAGCGAAAGAAATAACAGAAAAAGACCCAGATGTTAAACAGTTAGAGCAACAACTAGCTGAAAATTTAGGTGCCAAAGTAGAAATAAATTACAATAAAAAAGGCAAAGGTAAGCTTGTTATTTCTTATACTAATTTAGACGAACTTGACGGCATTTTAAACCGCATTAATCAAGACAATACCCACCATTAGTTTTATACATGTCTAAAAAGAGACATTTGTAACTATTTCGTGTTACAAAACGTCTACTCAAGTTGCAAAACTGGCAGGATTAAGTATAATTTCGCCAGTTTTCACACCCTAACAATTAGAACGCAATAAAGGTTAACTAACCGTGACTAATAAGTTAGCGAGTCCATATAGACTTGCCGTATTAAAGTTAATTTGCCTTCAGGGTGTTGTAGCATTAATTGCTGCTGTAATTATTTTTTTAAGTTCGGGAGTCAATGCCGCACTTTCATCACTTGCTGGTGGAGTTGTTGCAGTACTTCCACACTTTGTATTTGCGCTCTATGCATTCAGATATATGGGTGCTAGTCGAGCAAATCAAGCGTATGCCTCGTTAAAGCGCGGCAACGGATTAAAATTTATGCTAACAATCATATTGTTTGCGCTGGTTCTAAAGTCGTTTCCGGTAATATTATTACCTTTTTTTAGTACTTATATACTTGCGCTATTTACTGGATTGTTTGCACCCGTTTTTTTTAAACATTAACTTTTGGGATATAACATGGCAGCAGAAGAAGTTACTCTATCTGGCCATATCCAGCACCATTTGACCAATGCTAAGATGTGTTCGACCGATACAGGTCTCGCCTTCAACAAAGCATGTACGGATAGTGGTTTCTGGACATGGCATATAGATACCCTCGCATGGTCTATCGGATTAGGTCTATTATTTTTATGGATCTTCCGTAGTGCCGCTAAAAAATCAACACTAGGTGTACCTGGTAAGTTTCAGTGTTTTATTGAAATAATCGTAGAATTCGTTGGTGACAACGTACGCGATACTTTCCATGGTAGAAGCAAGCTTATTGCACCATTAGCCTTAACGATTTTCGTTTGGGTGTTCTTAATGAACTTAATGGATTTAATCCCAGTTGACTTTTTACCAGCATTTGCAGGTTTCGTTGGTGAAACTGCATTTGGTATGGATTCACACGATGTGTACATGAAAATTGTACCTACTACTGATATCAATATGACTTCAGCGCTAGCGCTAGGTGTATTTATTTTGATGATTGGTTACTCAATCAAAATAAAAGGCATTGGCGGGTTTATTAAAGAGTTAACGCTTCATCCGTTCAGCTCAAATAACATGCTGGTTCAAATTATTTTGATACCATTTAACTTATTACTTGAACTGATTGCACTCGTTTCTAAACCGTTTTCATTAGCATTACGTTTGTTTGGTAACTTATATGCGGGTGAGTTGATTTTCATCTTGATCGGCGCTATCGGTTTTATGCAATTACCATTGCATTTTGTTTGGGCAGTATTCCACATATTAGTTATTACATTACAAGCATTCTTATTTATGATGCTAACGATTGTATACCTAAGCATGGCAAGCTCAGATAATCACTAATTTATAACTTTAATTTTTATAACTTTTAATATTTAACTTTAATTTACAATTGAAACTTTGGAGAAAAAAATGGAACAAGTATTATCAATGCCTGAAGCAATTAAGTACATCGCAGTAGCTTTACTAATTGGTTTTGGTGCAATCGGCACAGCAATCGGTTTTGGTAACATGGGCGGTAAATTCCTTGAAGCATGTGCGCGTCAACCTGAGCTTGCACCTTCGCTACAAGTTAAAATGTTTATCCTTGCTGGTCTAATCGATGCTGTAGCAATGATTGGTGTTGGTATCGCTATGGTATTGTTGTTCGTACTTTAATTTTATTTTTTGAACAGCTTACTATTTAAGGAGGAGCGGTTGTGAATTTAAACGCCACTCTTATCGGTGAATTGATTGCGTTTACGGTGTTCGTATTATTTTGTATGAAATACGTATGGCCACCACTAAACGGTGCAATTGAAGCTCGCCAGAAAAAAATCGAAGATGGTTTAGCTGCCTCTGATAGAGCCGAAAAAGACTTAGAACTTGCGCAAAAGAAAGCTGCTGAACAGCTTAAAGATGCAAAAGCTCAAGCGGCTGATATCATTGATCAAGCTAAAAAGCGTGCAGTGCTAATTGTTGACGAAGAAACACTTCGTGGTCAGCAAGAGCGTGAAAGTATCATTGCTCAAGGGCACTCTGAAGTTGAGTCTGAACGTAATCGCATAACAGAAGAGCTACGTAAACAAGTAGCAACGCTGGCTGTGATTGGTGCAGAACGTATTTTAGAGCGTGAAATTAATCAAGCCGCACATAGTGACATCGTTGAAAAACTTGTCGCTGAGCTGTAATTAGGAGGGTATGAGCATGTCTAATTTGACTACTATCGCTCGCCCATACGCTAAAGCGGCTTTTGAACTTGCCGTTGAGAAAGGCACTCTTGAAAGCTGGAACGATATGTTGTTCTTTGCAGGCCATGTAGCCAGCAATGAGCAAGCATCATCTGTTTTAGCGAGTATGCCTACAGCTACTGCACAAGCTGAATTATTTATTCAACTTTGTGCTGAGCAGCTCAACGAACAAGGTCAGAACCTAGTTAAGGTGATGGCTGAAAATGGACGTTTGATCGCTCTACCTGAGGTTGCACAGTTATTTGCTGAATTTAAAGCAGAATACGATAAAGAAATCGAAGTTGATGTGATTTCTGCAACTCCTCTTGTTGCTGCGCAACAAGAGTCATTGGTAGCGGTACTTGAAAAACGTTTCGCACGCAAAGTTAAGCTGAATTGTAGTGAAGACGCGTCAGTTGTTGGTGGACTTATTATTAGGTCTGGTGACACTGTAATCGACGGCACTATTCGCGGTAAATTAAACCGCTTAGCCACAACACTACAATCGTAATTGGGAAAAAGAGCATGCAACTTAATTCCACTGAAATTTCAGATCTGATCAAACAACGTATTGAGAAGTTCGAAGTTGTAAGTGAAGCTCGTAACGAAGGTACTATTGTATCTGTTACTGACGGTATCATCCGCATCCACGGTCTTGCTGACTGTATGCAAGGTGAAATGATTGAGCTTCCTGGCAGCCGTTATGCTATCGCACTAAACCTTGAGCGTGACTCAATTGGTGCAGTAGTAATGGGTCCTTACGCTGACCTTACTGAAGGCGTAAAAGTATATACAACTGGTCGTATTTTAGAAGTTCCTGTTGGTCCTGGTCTACTTGGTCGTGTTGTAAACACACTAGGTGCTCCAATCGATGGTAAAGGCGCTCTAGATAATGACGGGTTTGAACCTGTAGAAAAAATTGCACCAGGTGTAATCGAGCGTAAATCTGTAGATGAGCCAGTTCAAACTGGTTATAAATCTATTGATGCTATGATTCCAGTTGGTCGTGGTCAACGTGAACTTATCATTGGTGACCGCCAAACAGGTAAAACTGCTCTAGCAATCGATGCAATCATCAATCAAAAAGACACAGGCGTTAAGTGTGTGTACGTTGCGATTGGTCAAAAAGCGTCTACTATTGCAAACGTAGTTCGTAAATTAGAAGAGCATGGTGCACTAGCAAATACTATCGTAGTTGTTGCATCTGCTTCTGAATCTGCGGCACTTCAGTACTTAGCACCGTTCGCGGGCTGTACTATGGGTGAATACTTCCGTGACCGTGGTGAAAACGCATTAATCGTATATGATGATTTGTCTAAGCAAGCAGTTGCTTATCGTCAAATTTCATTACTACTTAAGCGTCCACCAGGCCGTGAAGCATACCCAGGTGACGTATTCTATCTTCACTCTCGTCTTTTAGAACGTGCATCGCGTGTAAACGCAGATTACGTTGAAAAGTTCACCAATGGTGAAGTGAAAGGTAAAACTGGTTCATTGACGGCATTGCCAATCATTGAAACTCAAGGCGGCGACGTTTCTGCGTTCGTACCGACTAACGTTATCTCTATCACCGATGGTCAGATCTTCTTAGAAACTGACCTATTCAACTCAGGTATCCGTCCGGCAGTAAATGCTGGTATTTCGGTATCGCGTGTTGGTGGTGCTGCACAAACTAAAATCGTTAAGAAACTAGGTGGCGGTATTCGTCTAGCCCTAGCTCAGTACCGTGAACTAGCTGCGTTCTCGCAGTTCGCGTCTGACCTTGACGATGCAACTCGTGCTCAACTTGAGCATGGTGAGCGTGTAACAGAGCTAATGAAGCAGAAACAGTACGCGCCAATGTCTGTTGCTGATATGTCTTTGTCGTTATTTGCTGCTGAAAAAGGCTTCCTTCAAGATATCGAAATCGCGAAAATCGGTGACTTTGAAGCTGCTTTACTTTCTTATGCAAGTAGCACATACGCAGAGCTTGTGGCTCAAATCAATGAAACTGGTAACTTGAATGCCGAGATCGAAGCGCAGCTTAAAGAACTTCTAACGAAGTTCAAGTCTACGCAAACTTGGTAATTTAGTTATTAATGGTGCGCTTTAGTTTTCTAAAGCACACCTTGATTCGGAGAGAGAGTCATGGCTAGCGGAAAAGAGATTAAAAGCAAGATCGGGAGTATTAAAAATACTCAAAAGATCACTAGCGCAATGGAAATGGTTGCTGCGTCTAAAATGAAAAGGGCGCAAGAACGCGTTGCTTCAAGCCGTCCATACGCTGACAAATTACGTGAAGTAATTGGTCGTGTTGCTCAAGCAAATCTTGATTTTACTCACCCGTTTTTAAAAGAACGTGAAGTGAAACGAGTTGGTTATATTGTTATCTCTACAGACCGTGGTCTGTGTGGCGGTCTAAACTCAAACGAGTTTAAGAAAGTTGCACTTGATGTTAAAGCGTGGAAAGAAAAAGGTGTTGATGCTGAATTTGCTACTTTAGGTAGTAAAGCAGCTGGTTTCTTTCAACGTTTCGGTGGTCAACTACTCGCTAAAAAAGCGGGCCTAGGAGATAAACCTTCAGTACAAGACGTTATTGGTCCTGTAAAAATAATGCTTGATGCATTTTCTGAAGGCAAAATAGACCGTTTATTCTTGGTATATAACAAATTCGTTAATACCATGAAGCAAGAGCCAATTATAGATCAGTTACTCCCTTTGCCAAAAGCTGAAGAAGAAGTATCTGCTCACACATGGGATTACTTATACGAGCCAAACCCAGAGGCTATTTTAGAGTCTTTGTTAGTACGCTTTATTGAGTCTCAAGCATACCAAGGTGTGGTAGAAAATGCTGCCTCTGAACAGGCTGCTCGTATGGTTGCAATGAAAGCTGCAACTGATAACGCAGGTGACCTTATGGACGAGCTACAGCTTGTTTATAACAAGGCTCGCCAAGCAGCAATCACACAAGAAATTAGTGAGATTTGTTCTGGCTCAGCAGCAGTTTAATGCTTCGGGTAAAGATTAACGAGAGGAATAGACATGAGTTTAGGTAAGGTCGTCCAAATTATCGGCGCCGTTGTGGATATTGAATTTCCACAAGATAGCGTGCCAGCGGTATACCACGCACTAAGAGTAACAGATGGCGATTTAGCTGGTTTGACTCTAGAAGTCCAGCAACAGCTAGGTGGCGGTGTAGTGCGTACTATCGCTATGGGTACTACTGATGGTTTACGTCGTAGTGCTTTAGTTATGAATACAGGTGAATCGATTCAAGTTCCAGTTGGTAAAGCAACACTTGGTCGTATCATGAACGTACTTGGTGAGCCAATCGATGAAGCGGGTCCAATCGGCGAAGAAGACCGTATGTCTATTCACCGTGCAGCGCCTTCATACGAAGAGCAATCAAGTTCAGTTGAACTTTTAGAAACTGGTATCAAGGTTATCGACCTTGTATGTCCGTTTGCTAAAGGTGGTAAAGTTGGTTTATTCGGTGGTGCCGGTGTTGGTAAAACTGTAAACATGATGGAACTTATCCGTAACATCGCAATCGAGCACAGCGGCTACTCAGTATTCGCAGGTGTTGGTGAGCGTACACGTGAGGGTAACGATTTCTACCATGAAATGAACGATTCAAACGTACTTGATAAAGTATCGCTTGTATACGGTCAGATGAACGAGCCTCCTGGTAACCGTTTACGCGTAGCGTTAACAGGTCTTACTATGGCTGAAAAGTTCCGTGACGAAGGTCGCGATGTACTTTTCTTCGTAGATAACATTTACCGTTATACACTTGCTGGTACAGAAGTATCTGCACTTCTTGGTCGTATGCCATCAGCGGTAGGTTACCAGCCTACACTTGCTGAAGAAATGGGTGTGCTTCAAGAGCGTATCGCTTCTACTAAGACTGGTTCAATTACATCAATCCAAGCGGTATACGTACCTGCGGATGATTTAACGGATCCATCTCCAGCAACTACCTTTGCTCACTTAGACGCAACAGTAGTACTTTCACGTGATATCGCATCACTTGGTATCTACCCAGCGGTAGACCCACTTGATTCATCTTCACGTCAACTTGACCCACAAGTAATTGGTCAAGAGCACTACGATACAGCACGTGGCGTTCAAACAGTTCTTCAGCGTTACAAAGAACTTAAAGACATCATTGCAATCCTAGGTATGGACGAGCTTTCTGACGAAGATAAGCAACTTGTATCTCGTGCACGTAAAATCCAACGTTTCCTATCTCAGCCATTCTTCGTGGCAGAGGTGTTTACAGGCGCGTCTGGTAAATACGTATCACTAAAAGATACAATTGCTGGCTTTAAAGGCATTTTAAACGGCGAGTTTGATGACCTTCCAGAGCAAGCGTTCTACATGGTTGGCTCTATTGAAGAAGCTCAAGAAAAAGCCAAAGGCATGTAACTAGGAGGGTAGTATGACAGCTATGACTGTACATCTTGACGTAGTAAGCGCAGAGCAGAGCTTGTTCTCTGGTCTTGTTGAATCGATTCAAGTATCTGGTAGTGAAGGCGAACTAGGTGTAAACCTAGGTCATGCTCCACTACTAACTGCCCTTAAACCTGGTATGGTACGTTTAGTTAAGCAATTTGGTCACGAAGATGTGATATACGTTGCTGGCGGTACATTAGAAGTTCAACCAAATCACATCACGATTCTTGCAGATACTGCGATTCGTGGTGAAGATTTAGATGAAGATTCAGTACAAAAAGCTAAACGTGAAGCTGAAGAACATATGGCGAATTCGTCAGCTGTTGAGTTTGATTATCAACAAGCGGCAACGCAACTGGCAGAAGCAGTTGCTCAGTTACGTGTTATTCAGTTATTACGTAATAAGTAAGCCTACTCGGTTTTTAAAAGCCCACTTTATGTGGGCTTTTTTGTGCCTGTAATATTTATCAGAATATTATTATTGGTAATATAAATATAATTCACCTTTATAGCTGCTATAAGCTTTTTTTGACTTATATCCTTGCTCAATCCTCGTTACAATAACGTAATACAGTCGAGTGAATATTGGTTTCAGTTAAGATTCAGTAGTTAAAACTTAAACTACTGGGTATTTGCACAGGAAGTGATTTACGTAGTCTTACTGGCTAGTAAAACGACTCTTATTTAACTAAAACAACGGAAAAAGGAAATTGTTTTAATGGCATTAACAACGGTAATTCTTGCTGCGGGTAAAGGTACTCGTATGCGCTCTGCACTCCCTAAAGTACTTCATAAAATTGCTGATAAGCCTATGGTGCAGCATGTTATTGATAACGCAATGGCATTAGGTGCTACAACTACTAATCTAGTTTACGGACACGGCGGCGAACTATTACAACAAGAACTTGCCGATAACAATGTAAATTGGGTACTTCAAGCTGAACAACTTGGTACTGGTCACGCAGTAGCGCAAGCCAACTCTCATGTTAATGATGAAGACACGGTATTAATTTTATACGGTGATGTACCACTAACAAAACAATCAACATTAGAGCGTTTATTAGCTGCAACACCTAAAAATGGTTTAGCTGTATTAACCGTAAATTTGGTAAACCCAAATGGCTATGGTCGAATGCTTCGTGTTGACGGTAAGTTAGTCGGTATTGTTGAGCAAAAAGATTCAAGCCCAGAGCAGTTACTAATCAACGAAGTAAACACCGGTATTATGGCTGTTAACGGTAAGCTATTAAAAACATGGTTAGGTAACTTATCTAACAATAATGCACAAGGCGAGTACTACTTAACAGATATCGTTGCAATGGCTCATAGTGAAGGCGTAGAAATTACTTCAGCTCAGCCAGACCATGCAATGGAAGTTGAGGGCGCAAATAACCGCGTACAACTTGCAGGCTTAGAGCGCGCTTACCAAGCATGGCAAGCAGAAGAGCTAATGTTAAATGGTGCAACACTTGCTGATCCTGCGCGTATTGATGTGCGTGGAACAGTTACCACCGGTGAAGATATACTTATCGATGTAAACGTTATTTTTGAAGGCACAGTCACGCTTGGTAACAACGTACAAATTGGTCCTAACTGTGTACTTAAAAATTGTAGCATTGGCGATAACGTTATTATTAAAGCTAATACCCTAATTGAAGATGCCACAGTTGCAGATAAATGTACGCTTGGTCCTTATGCTCGCCTTCGCCCAGGCGCTGTAATGGAAGAAGACTCGCACATTGGTAACTTTGTTGAGATGAAAAAAACCCGTTTAGGCAAAGGCTCTAAAGCTAACCATTTAAGTTACTTAGGTGATGCTGAAATTGGCGAAAAAGTGAATATTGGCGCTGGTACTATTACTTGTAACTATGATGGCGTTAATAAAGCAAAAACCATTATTGGCGATAACGCCTTTATTGGTTCTAATTCATCACTCGTTGCCCCAGTAAACATTGGTGCAATGGCAACTGTTGGTGCCGGCTCTGTGATCACCAGTACCGTTGAAGATGACCAATTAGCAATAGCACGCTCTAAACAGCGTAATTTAACAGGTTGGAAACGCCCAGTTAAAAAATAACAATAGAGGCTACTTAGGTAGCCTTTTTTATTTTAACTGAAGTTTAAATTACTCTTTATAGCGTCTAGATAGATTAAGTACTTTACCTGTTGTTAGTTTTATTTCGCTGTCGCCACTGGGGAGTGGTGTAATGGACTCCACTTTATCGAGTTTTACGCCATGGCTGCGGTGAATTCTACAAAACCCCTGTACTTCAAGTTGTTTGCTTAATGCTGTAAGCGTTGCCCTTAAAGGATATATACGTGAGCCTATATGTAGGTTTACATAATTACCCGACGATTCAAGCCAATCAACATCCTCTATTTTTATAATGAATTCCTTTCCGAGCTTTTTAACTAATAAGCGATTTATGGTCGATATTGTTTGCTGCTCACTTTCTTCAATTGAAGCGGCTTCACCTAGTAGTTGCTGCACCATATATTGATATACTTAGACCTTTGCTAGGAGTTGCAATTAAACGAGATTATCCCCCGACTGTAAAAATGCTTGGTTATACGGTCGCTTTAATTTTAATAACTCCGCTAGCGTATAAGCTAATTACTTAGACTAAGGGGCTGTATTAAAACTGCCATAATCTTGTCATGCCTGTGTGTTGATATTTAGCAAATATAATACTAAGGAAAATTACATGTTTAAAAAATCAATTATTGCGCTTTCACTTATATCTGTTTTTACGGGTTGCTCACTTGATGGTGACGATGGTCAAAACGGCTCTCAAGGATTACAGGGAGAACAAGGCACAGATGGAACTAACGGGTTAAATGGTATAAATGCAAACTCAGCATTAAACATTAACCTTGTGGGTAGAGGTGTATTAAATGCACAAAGCCCAGAAGGTGCAGCTGAAATAGTTGCATATCAAACATCTAAAAAATGGATTTACGCTATTAACAGTTCAGGCGATGACGCTGTTGTTAATATTTTACCCGCCGACACCTTTGATACTGCCGCACTCGTTAAAGATAACGAAGGGGTTATAAACGCCACAAACTTAACCTCGGTCATTACGTTGCCTTTAAACGAGCACACCCAAGGCGATGCAAACAGCATTGCTATTGATGAAAACAATCATTTACTAGCGGTTGCAATGGCTGCTGAAAGCACGGGTGATGCAGGTCAAATTGCTTTTTACGATATAAGCGGCGACTCACCTGTATTTATTAAAAATGTAACGGTCGGATTTTTACCAGACATGGTGACGTTCACCCATGATGGCGCAAAGGCAGTGGTTGCTAACGAAGGTGAACCAAGTGGCGACTACAGCGTAGATCCTGAAGGTTCTATTAGTATTATCGATATAACAAATAATGTAATAGCCGATACGGCAATAAATATTGATTTTAAAGCCTATAACAACAAACAAGCCGATCTAGAAACGCAAGGGGTAGTTTTTGCAAACCCAAATGGTCGTACTATTAACGGTAATCTAATAAATACAACTGTGGCTATGGATTTAGAGCCCGAGTACGTTAGCATTTCTAAAGATAACAAATACGCTTATGTATCTATTCAAGAAAATAATGCACTTGCAATAGTTAACCTACAAGACAACAGCTTTGAGCTAAAGGGCTTAGGCTTTAAAGATTGGTCAAGCTTACAACTTGATGCCTCAGATAAAGATGGCGGCGTTAATTTTAAATCATATCCAGGGCTCTATGGTATGTACCAGCCCGACACTATCTCAAGCTTTAGTTGGAAAGGCGCTAACTTTATAGTCACTGCCAACGAAGGTGACGCAAGAGAATACTTTTTTGATACAACGAATGAAGCAGACTGTATAGCAAAGGGCGGACTTGATTACGATGAAGACGATGGCTGCTTAGCTTATATAGATGAAAGCCGCGTTGAAGATCTAACGCTTGCTAGTAACTTTGATTATTTAAATAATGACGATGATGATATTGGTCGCTTAAAAGTAACAACAATAAAAGGCGATACCAACAACGATGGACAATACGAATCGCTTTATGCTTATGGTGCACGTTCGTTTACTATTAGGGATAGCAACGCGCTGGTGGTTTTTGATTCAGGTGACGATATAGCACGTATAACAGCATCTGTGCATGGTGAATCATTTAATAATGATGAAGATGAAAACAAAGGTGATTCTCGCTCAGATGATAAAGGCGCAGAGCCCGAAGCGCTGACTATTGGTGAAATTGGCGATCGTACATTTGCCTTTATTGGTTTAGAGCGTATGGGCGGCATTATGGTTTACGACATTACTAATCCATACAATGTGCAATTTGAAGACTACTTCTACAATAGGGGCTTAATTAAAGGCGCTAATATTACAGGCGATTTAGCACCTGAAGGGATGGTATTCGTTCCAGCAGAGCAAAGCGCAACAGGAAATGCACTTTTAATCGTTGGGAATGAAATATCTGGTTCTATTGTGGTATGGGAAATTGCAGCGAGTTAAAAAGGTTAGTTTAGCTAAAGTAAACTTGGATCGACTTACACAGTGAAGTTGATCCACTAAATTTTTTAACCTAAGTCTTTATGTGTCCTAGATTCAAATTGTAAGTGCATAACTTGTTTTGGCTAGATTAAATGGTCAGTTGCTCATAAGCTAACTGCTTTTT
>NZ_JADYXF010000062.1:0-18366 GCF_015864385.1 Pseudoalteromonas sp. SWXJZ94C | reverse complement strand
TTCCATGTCGCGTCTGTTAACATTAATCTTGGCATGAGGGTTCGGTGTAACGTTTTTTAGCGAATTCAATTATACCTTATCCTCATGCTGTTTGTTTTTTATACCGCAAAGATCAACACGCCCTAGTTTTTAAACATTATTTAGGTATTAAATATGCTTATTTATAATGCTGTTAATGTTCTATAAATTACAATTTATGTATAATGAGCGTAATTTAGTATATTAAATGAGTTAACCAAGGGTAATTTATGTCGAACTGTTTGCATCTGGCTATTCCGGCCGGCGATTTAAAAGTGACTAAAGCGTTTTATTGTGACGTGCTTGGTTGTAAAACGGGTAACAGTGAAGAAGGTCGTTGGGTTGATATTGACTTTTGGGGTAACGAATTAACATTGCATCAAAGTGTTGAGCGCCTACCTACAGTACGCCACGACGTAGATATGGGTGCTGTATCTGTGCCACATTTTGGTATTCATTTATCAGAAACCGACTTTAACGATTTAAAAGTACGAATTGAAAGCGCGGGAATAGAATATCTTGATAAGCCTTACCGTCGTTTTATTGGTAATGAGTTTGAACAAGAAACATTTTTTATTGAAGATCCAAATGGCAATGTGCTTGAAATGAAAACAATGGTTAACCCAGACGTTTTATTTAAAAAAGTATAGTTTGCACCCGTGCTATTTAAAGCCACTTTTATAGTGGCTTTTTTGTGGGCTAGCTATGCAGCTGAGTTAATACTTCGCTAGGTGTTTTATTAAAGTGGCGTTTAAATTCGCGGCTAAACTGCGATGGGCTGGTATAACCTACTTTTAATGCTGCTTCGTTGGCTTTACTGCCGCTGGCAGTAATGAGTTCTTTTGCTTTAGCTAAGCGTACTTTTTTTAAGTACTGCAATGGCGACTCAAAAGTAACTTGCTTAAAGGCACGATGAAACGACGATACACTCATGTTTACATCTTCCGCTAAACCTTCAACAGTTATTTGGTTGGCATAACTACTGTGCATAGTAGATAGCGTACGTGCTATGCGAGCATAATGTCCATCATGCATCGCAAGACCTATTAAGGTGTTGCCTTGAGGGCCGCAAAGTACGCGATATACCAATTCTTTTACTATATCTTCGCCAAATATCTCTGCCTCAAGTGGGTTATTTAACACAGTTAATAACCGATGAGTAACGAGCTCCATTGCTGTATCTAGAGTTGCGGACTGCACTGCACCAATTTGTGTTGACGACGATGACACTGAAAGAGGCTTATGCTGCATTATTTGATTAACGAGTTTGTGTAGCATTGCAGGGTTTATATCTATGGCAATTCCCATAACGGGTAAATCGTTATCGGTAAATGCTTCACACTCTAATGGCACCGGTACGCCAAGGACTAAGTAGTCGCCTGCGCCGTATTTTATTTGATGTTCAGGAAAGTGAATTATTTTATGACCTTGCCCAACAATAATAATACCTGAGTTATATATAAGCGGCTGACGAGATGAACTTTTAGTTGCTCGATGAAAATACACGCCTGGAATAATAGTTTCCATGGTGCCTTCAAAGCTGAGTAATTGATTATGCTCGGCGTATTGTTGCAACATATTGGCTATGGTGGGCATAAAAGGCATCTTTAATTGAGTGTATTTTGCGTAAAATAACAATGTTGATAGTTTTAGGCAAGCTTTTGCGAGTTATTGGGCTTTTTTTATGTTTGTTTTGCCACTAATATGCACACATCGATACTTTATTAGATACTTTGATTAGGTAACTAAGTAAAGTACTCAGCAATTAACCGTCACCTAGGAGCAAAATAATGAAATTTAGCTACGTAAATCCAACTCTTATCCAATTCGGTCAGCAACAAATTGCGGCACTATCTGATTTGATCGCAAAAGATCAAAAAGTACTTGTAGTGTACGGCGGCGGTTCAATTAAAAAGAACGGCGTGTACGACCAAGTTGCTGCAGCACTTGAAGGTTTTGATTGGGTAGAGTTTTCGGGCGTTGGCGCTAACCCAACAATTGAAGTATTAGACCAAGCAGTAAAAATTTGTAAAGAACAAGACATCGACTTTGTATTAGGCGTAGGCGGTGGTTCAGTAATCGACGGCGTCAAATACATTGCAGCGTCTGCGGTTTATGATGGCGAAGGTTGGGATATTCCTACTGGTAAGCACACTATTACTAGCGCATTACCAATTGGTGCAATATTAACATTGCCTGCAACGGGTTCAGAGTCTAACCAAAACTCAGTTGTGAGCAAAGAAGCAACGAAGCAAAAACTACCGTTTGCATCACCAGAAGTACTTCCTAAATTTGCGATTATGGACCCTGATGTAATGAAAACATTACCGCAGCGTCAACTTGTAAATGGTTTAGTAGATGCATGGGTTCATACATGTGAGCAGTACCTAACATTCCCTGAAACGGCATTGGTTCAAGAAGGTTACGCAGAGGCACTTTTAAGAACGCTTAAAACATTAGGCGACAACTTTGAAAATCAAGACGATGCATGGCGTGCAAATCTTATGTGGGCAGCTAACCAAGCACTTAATGGTTTAATTGGTTCTGGTGTATCGCAAGATTGGGCAACACACATGATTGGTCATGAACTTACAGCCGCTTACGGCGTTGATCATGCTCGTTCACTTGCTATTGTTCAGCCTTCTTTACTACGCAACCAATTTGCAGTTAAAAAAGCAAAACTAGAGCAAATGGGTAAAAACGTATTTGGTCTTGAGCAATCTGACGACCTAGCTGAGAAAACAATTTTAGCAATCGAAGCGTTTTACCACAGCCTTGACGTAGCGACCCAGCTTACTGAACATGGCGATGATAAAGCAGCGGCGATTGACAATATTATTAATAAACTTGAAGCACACGGCATGCTGGCACTTGGTGAAAACCAAGCTATTACGCTTAAAGAAAGCCGCGAAATTTTAGAGCAAGCAGTTGCTTAATTTTCAAAGCTAAGCGCTTACTTAAATATACTAAGTTTTAGCGTTAATAAAAAACCGTCAACCTTTAGGTTGGCGGTTTTTTTATGGTTTATTATAAATACTGTGTTGCTAATTAACCAATAAATTCCGTATTAATGTTTTTGAATGATGATAGTAAACTGTGCTCAACGGTTAAGAACAAATCTAACGCTTAAATAAATTAAAACAGGACTAAACTCATGAAATTACTAAACACATTACTTAGCTCAAGAGCAGGCGTAGCAGCATTAATTTTACGAGTGCCAGTTGGTCTTATTTTAGCGGCGCATGGTGCACAAAAACTATTTGCTTGGTTTGGCGGTTACGGGCTTGAAGGTACAGCCCAATGGATGGCAAGTATGGGATTAGAGCCAGGTTATTGGTTAGCAATGATGGCTGGCAGCGCAGAATTTTTTGGCGGCATTGCATTGGCAATTGGTTTATTAACACGCCCAGCAGCTGTAGTTGCTGGCTTTACTATGCTGATTGCTATTTTTAGCGTACATATTAGTAATGGCTTATTTATGGCAAACAATGGCTATGAATACGCATTAACGTTACTAGTTGTGACTGTGGTTTTAGCAATTCAGGGAGCGGGAAGCTTTTCGCTTGATAATGTATTAGCTAAAAAACTAGCTAAAAAATAGCGTTTTTAATTAAAAATAGCGGCCAATTTGGCCGCTATTTTTGTAGGTTAACTACTAAATTATTTAGCTGAAAAAGTTAAAGAATAACTGTACTGCTTTTGCTCAAGTAAATATTCTTTATGGGTACTTGGGCTCCACGAATCATCACCACCTACGCCCATATGTTGATGATCAATGTGTACATGTATGCAATTATCAGCAATTAGTTCGTTAGTGTGTTTCGCTTGCGTTAGCATACTTTGCGAATAAGCACTGGCTGCAAACAAAAACGCGCCAGTCACGGTTAAGTTATTAATACTCAGTAATTGGCAATCGCTACGCAGACCATTATCAGTTGGGAATATATACGGTGTATGTAGCTCATTTAAGTTCAAACTGTAATAACCTAAACGTGCTGCGGCTTTGCGATCTGGGTAGTTTTCAAAAGGTCCTAAACCCAGCCAGTTTACTTTTGTATCGCTTTGCTTGTTAAGCGTTGTACTTAGCCCTATACGCGGCATTGGCGGCAGAGTATCGTTTAAGTTCACGTCAATATTTAGGCTAATATTACCGGTATTATTTAGTGTATATAACCACTGTGTTTGAGCTTGTAGCACGCCATTAAACTCGTAATTAAATACACAAGTAATACGTACATCAACACTTGATTGCACTGCGTGAATTGAGCTGCATGTGCGCTGCCATTGCCCTATACCTGCACGCAACCAACGTGCCTCCCATGCATTAGGGTCTAGATTGTCTACTTCGCTTACGCCAATGTCGTTATCAAGTGGGGCACGATAAAAGTTATCAACCAGTGGGCTACTAATAACCTGAGTATCGTTTTGTAACCACTGCTCTATAAGCCCTGATTGCTTGCTAAAAATAAGTTTAAACTTATCGTTTTCAATACTTAGGTGGGAGTCGGTTTCATTAACACTTATAGCGCTTTGCTTAGAGGTTGGTGTAAATGATTTATCGTTTAAATTATTACTGTTCATTAGCTTAAACTGCTCGGTATCCATAATATGTTGAGCGTTTGCAAAGTGTGAGTCGTTAATTAGTGCTACATCTAAATTAAGGTAATATTGCGCACCTTGCTCAAACGCTGTTTTAGTTTTAATCGTTAACGTGTGTGTACTTTGCGGAGCAATATTAAGTACATGCTCGCCTTGCTCAACACAGATGCCATTTTGCATTAACTGCCAAACGAGCTTTTCGTTATCGGTGTGCCTAAATACGTAATCGCTAAATACATTAATGCTGTATTGGTTTTGATTTTGCTCGCGCAGCGTAAATTGTAAATGCTGCTGGCTGTATTTAGCTTCAAACAGGCTCGGGTGCGGTGTACGGTCTGGGAACAATAACCCGTTTATACAAAATTGACGGTCATTTAGTTCATCACCAAAGTCGCCGCCGTAAGCCCAATAATGCTTGCCGTTTTCGTCTGTTTTAGATAAACCTTGGTCTACCCAATCCCAAATAAAGCCGCCTTGCAGGCGTGGGTATTCTCTAAATGCTTGCCAGTAATCGTCAAAGCTACCTAGGCTGTTACCCATTGCATGGGCGTATTCACATAAAATAAGCGGGCGAGTTTCACCTGGTAGGCTTAGCCACTTTTTAATAGAGTATTTAGGTACCGCATCGTCTTTAATATCGGTATTTACACGGGCGTACATTGGGCAAATAATGTCGGTAGCCGTTGTGTTTGCACCGCCGCCTTCGTATTGCACTGGGCGAGAGGGGTCAAAGCTTTTTGACCAGCCGTACATCGCATCATGATTTGCGCCGTGTCCGCATTCGTTACCCAATGACCAAATAATAATTGAGGCGTGGTTTTTATCGCGTTCAACCATTTGTGTATAACGCGACATAAATGCACCAGCCCACTGCGGGTCGCTTGCAAGCCTGCCCATAGGAAACATGCCATGGGTTTCTATATTTGCTTCATCAACTACGTATAAACCTAGCTGGTCACATAGCTCGTAAAAACGGG
Organism: Pseudoalteromonas sp. SWXJZ94C; assembly: GCF_015864385.1. NCBI lineage: Bacteria > Pseudomonadati > Pseudomonadota > Gammaproteobacteria > Alteromonadales > Pseudoalteromonadaceae > Pseudoalteromonas > Pseudoalteromonas sp. SWXJZ94C. The sequence goes on along the minus strand of NZ_JADYXF010000062.1, from coordinate 12,772 downwards.
GATGATTGGGGTAGTGAGCAGTACGCACGGCGTTAAAGTTATTTTGCTTCATCAGCTTAATATCTTCAATCATATCGGTGGTAGTAACTGCATGACCGTTTTCTGGGTGGTGTTCGTGGCGGTTAACACCGCGAATAAGTAACGGTTTGCCATTTACACACAGTTGCCCGTTAAGCATTTCTACTTTTCTAAAGCCAATGTTGTAGGCTTCAACATCTACGGTATTGCCTTGATCATCAAGCAGGCTCACAACGCAGCGGTATAAGTGAGGGGTTTCGGCGGTCCATTTTTTAGGGCTTTGTATATCAATTGCTTGAAATACTACATCGCTCCAGCCACCTTTTTCATCAACACGTTTATTGTTAGTGCTTTGAATTTGAGACTCACATAGTGGTGTTTTATCATCAAAAACTTGCACTGCTACTTGGTAGTTATTTGGCGCATTAATCGCCGTTTTTATATGTAGCGTTGCATCGCGATAGCAAGCGTCAAAATCGGGGGTTATAAACACATCACGTATTTGGTTTTGTGGTTTTGTAAGTAAGTTAACATCGCGAAAAATACCGCTTAGCCACCACATGTCCTGATCTTCTAAATAACTGCCATCGCTCCAACGAATAACCATAACGGCAATACGGTTAGTGCCAGCAACTAACAGTTCGCTTAAATCAAACTCGCTTGGTAAGCGGCTATCTTGTGAATAACCCACCCATTGTCCGTTACACCACAGGTGAAACGCCGAGTTAACGCCTTCAAAAATAATATGATTACGTTGAGTTAGCTGACTTTCGCTTATATTAAATTCAGTACGGTAACAGCCAGTAGGGTTATCGCTTGGTACAAAAGGCGGGTTAACTGCAAACGGATATTTAACATTACAATAAATAGGTTTATCAAAGCCGTGTAATTGCCAGTTAGAAGGCACTGTAATATTTTGCCAGTCGCTGTTTAGTGTTTCACTTAGCAACGATTCATCAACCGCTTCGGGTTTATCAAATAATTTAAAGTCCCACTGACCGTTTAAACTTTGTTTTTGCGATTGTGTGTTAGTACGGGCATGTTCAACGCTTTTAAAACCATTGAGTGGGCTGTGCGCTTTTACTTGATTAACTTGTACTGAAATTGGGTTTTCCCAATCGCGGCGATTAATTATGTGCTGTAAAGAGGTCATGTTTATCCTATTGCATAAGCGGGCAATTATAATGTGCTAAATATAGCTAAAAATAATCGCAGGGGTTATGCTTAAAGCTCTCCTTTATTTATCCAAAACTATCATTCTAATTATGCGCTATAACATTAAAGACATACTCGATATTGGTCCGCGCTGTATAGAACGCTTTATTGATTCACAAACGCTCGCACAAATGCCAAACCTTGAAATAGCACTTGCGGGTTGCTCAAACCTATCGGGTCGTTATTGCGTAGCACGCTCAGCACCGCTAGAACATACACTTTTTTATACACTTGCAGGGCAGGGTAAATTAACAACACAAAATGAGCAGTACACACTTAATGCCAATACACTTATTGTGCTACCAGCAAAGCAAAGCTTTGAAGTGAAAATTGATGCTGAACATTGGGATGTTATTTGGTTAAACCTTGCAAATACTAAACGTTGGCAGCATTTAAACTTAGCGCAAGCATTGGTATTAACCGAGCAAAAACTTGAACCGTTACACCTTGCTATGGAGCTTTTATATAGCGAGCCCAATGCTAATTTACGCGAAAGCGTAACGCCTATTTTAAGTCATTACTTAAATGCTACGCTGCAAAATAACTCACAAGGTGCGGCGCATAACCGTTTAATTAGTTTGTTTGAAGAGGTAGATAAGCGCTTACAGTTTGATTGGACAATAGAGGCAATGTGCGAACATGTACATTACTCATCGCCGCATTTACATCGTTTATGCCAAGCCCAATTTGGTAAAAGCCCTATACAACAACTTATTTATTTACGCATTGAACGGGCTAAAAACTTATTGTTAAACACGGCTTGGCCAATTTCGCATGTGGCAAGTTATGTGGGGTACTCTAATATTTTTAATTTTTCCAAACGTTTTAAGAAGTCGGTAGGTGTGTCGCCAAGCGAATTTAGAAAATAACGTTAACGGCTCTCTACATTTGAATAAATTTAAGGTATTGTGTGATTTCTTAAATTGCATTTTAGAGTTTTAGGTAGGTAATGCGTTCAAACCGTTTTTTAATAGTGATATTATTAGTGCTTGTGCACAGCTTTATTAGCTGTGATGGCGCTGCGTATCATTTGCAAGAAGACGTTGATCACGTAAACAGTTCGTTATCGCAAGGCGACTCCACAGCCGATGATAACCAAAGCGATAAAACATCGACTACCGAAATTCATGCCCACCAACATTGCCATTGTGGCTACAACAGCACCTCTAGCCATTCAATAAGCCCAGAGCAAAGTAAAGCAACTTCGCCTGCGTGCTATAACGGGTTAAATTACCCGCCAGATGTACCGCCACCCAATTCACTTAGTTAGTTTTTAATTTAATTTTAAATACTTTGTATATTACAGCCTGCGCTTATGCGTTGTTTAGGCTCTGTTATATGCATATTTAGGTTACTTGATGCACGTTTGGTTTTGATTTTTAAATGCCAATATCGTGCTCAAGTTAACTCTGTTTGTTAAAAAACGGACACGCTATATGAATAAAAAACCAATTATGCTGGTGGCACTAATGTGCGCGTTACCTGCTTTTAGTACTTTGGCGAATGTTAAAACATTAACCCTTAAACAAGCGCTGAGTAATACCGAACAACAAAATCTGGTATTAAAACGCTACCCTTATCATCAAAAAATATTGAGTGCGCTTAAAACCCAAGCTGCACTTTCGCCTAACCCTGTATTGAATGTTGAAGCCGAAAACTTACTTGGCACTAACAAGGCGCGTGGCATTCAAGGCGCTGAAATAACACTCGGGCTTAGCCAATTAATAGAGCTGGGCGATAAGCGCCAAAGTCGTATTAATTACGCAACCGCCAATATAAAAGCCCAAGCAATACAGTATCAAAATACCCGTTTAGCCTTATTAGCAACCACTGCTGAGCGATACTACCAAGGGCTTAAATTTCAAACCTTATTAAGTTTAAACAACGAGCGTAAACAGGTAGTAACCCAAGCACTTAAAGCGATTGAGCAAAGAGCCAATGCAGGGGCAGCATCGCAAGCTGATGTAACGCGCATGCGTTATGCACTTAGCCAAGTAGAGCTTGATAAAGCTATGCTTAACAGTGAATTTGAGCGAGCCAGTTTATCGCTTAACGAGCTGTGGAGTGAGGAGCAACCCTACGATACTTTTGCTGGCAATATTAATGCAATTACTGCGCTTAAATCAGCGCAAGCACTTTTAGATGCGGTTAACCAAGCCCCTGAATTTGCATTATTACAACAGCAATATTTACAGCAAACAGCTAATTTAACACTACAAAAAGCAAACGGACAAACCGATATTAACGTAGGGGGAGGCGTGCGCTATAACCAGCAAAATGACTCCAGCTCGTTAGTGTTTTCGTTTTCTATGCCACTGCAATTAAGCAATTCTAATAGCGGCAATATTGCAGCTGCAAATAGTCAGCTCATGCTTTTAAATGAGCAGCAAGGGCAATTGCGCATCCAGCTACGCCAGCAAGTACGTACTTTGTACGCTTATTATCAAGGTAGAGCTAATCAGGCAAAGCTATTATCTGATCAAATTATTCCTCAGGCACAAACATTGATTGAGCAAAGCCTAAAAAGTTATCAACGCGGACAAATTTCGGTGTTGCAATTGCTTGATGCTCAACAAGCACTTTTTGATTCTAAACGCACACTTATTACCACTCACGCAGAGCTGTACCAAGTGCTACTTACTCTTGAGCGTTTAACAGGCCAATCTTTAATTGAGACCCATCAATCATGAATAAAAATATAATCGCATTACTAGTATCACTTTCGTTTGCCAGCAGCTTTGTAAGCACAGATGTATTTGCCTCTGCTGAGCATGGCGAGTCAGGTCATAAAGAAACAGAACAACACGAGCAAAAGCAAGGTCCACACGGTGGCTTTTTATTAACGGATCCTAAATTAACCCTTGAGCTTAAATTACAAGAATTTGCAGGTAATGTTGAGCTGCGCGTATACGGCTATAAGCAAAATAAGCCGATTAATATAAATGAATTAAACATAACAATGAGTTTAAAGCGCTTAGTTGAAGCCCCGCAAAATATACAGTTTGCAGCTGAGGGCGACTACCTTGTGAGCACGCAATCAATTAACGAACCGCATTCGTTTGCACTTGCCGTTACTGCTAATTATAAAGGCGAGAGTATTAGCTATGAATACGACCAACACGAAGGCCGTACCACGCTAACAGAGCGAGCTATTGAGCGCGCAGGTATTAAAACTGAGATAGCGCAAAGTGGTGAAGTGGATATTACCGATACGCTTTTTGGCGTTATTGCCCCAACGCAGCACGGCACGGTAGAAGTAATGGCGCCGTATACAGGATTGATCAGTGATATTTTTGTAAGCATTGGTCAAAACGTTAAAAAAGGCGAAGTACTTGCCAGCGTAACCAACCGTGAAACACTGCAAAATTACCCCATTAAAAGTCCAATTAGCGGTGTTGTAACCGAGCAATACTTAAAGCGTGGCGAGCTTGCAAGCACCAGTGCACTAATGCAGGTAGTTAACCTTGATAAAGTATGGGTTGAGTTATCGGCTTTTCCTGAAAACATTGAAAAGCTAGCCATTGGTCAAAGCGCTAAGGTGTACGACCTACATCACCATTTAAATACGCAAGGCAAAGTGTTTTTTATAGCCCCAATGATGACAGGCGGGCACATAGCGCGTGCCCGTATAGAGCTTAATAATCCAGACGGGCATTGGCGCCCAGGCATGCATATAAATAGCGATGTAAGTGTGGCTAAAATAAATGCCAGCGTACGTGTAAAGCCACAAGCAATTCAAGAATTTAACGGTCAATCCAGTGTGTTTATTCGTAAAAATAATGTATTTGAAGTGCGCCCCGTTACCTTAGGTGCAAAAAATAGCGAGTGGGTAGAAGTACTTGCAGGCTTAAACGCGGGTAGCGAATACGTAACAGACAATAGTTATGTCATTAAAGCCGATATTTTAAAAAGCGGCGCAAGCCACGCTCACTAGGAGGCACCATGATTAATTGGATAGTTTCTTTTGCGGTTAAACGCCGCATGCTGGTGCTTGCGCTTACATTTTTATTTGCTGGATTTGGTGTATACAACATTCAAAATTTAGCGGTAGACGCAGTACCCGATATAACCAACGTACAAGTGCAAATTAATACCAAAGCGCAGGGCTTTACGCCATTAGAGGTAGAGCAACGCATTACCTACTTAGTAGAAACCGCCATGGCGGGCATACCTAAGCTTGATTACACCCGTTCGCTTTCGCGTTATGGGCTTTCGCAAGTAACGGTTATTTTTGATGAAGGCACCGATATTTATTGGGCGCGTCAGCAAATTGGTGAGCGTATTCAAAGTATTCGCTCCGACTTACCTAATAACGTAGAGCCAAACCTGGGTCCTATTGCCAGTGGTTTAGGCGAAATATTTACTTATAGTGTGCACGCCGCGCCTAATGCGTTAAAAGAAGATGGCACTGCCTACAACGCCGAAGACTTACGTACTTTGCAAGATTGGGTTATTCGTCCGCAGCTTTTAAAAGTAAAAGGCGTAACCGAAATAAACAGCCAAGGTGGTTTTGAGCGCCAATACCAAGTAGCGCCAGTGCCCGAAAAACTCATTGCCTATAAGCTTACTATTAGCGATGTAATTAGTGCACTTGAGGTAAACAACAGTAACCGAGGCGCAGGCTATATTGAGCGTTTTGATGGGCAATATTTAGTACGCTCGCCAGGGCAATTAAAAAGCATTGATGACATAGCCAATACCGTTATAGCTAAGCGCGATGATGCACCGGTACGCATTAAAGATGTAGCAAATGTGCATTTAGGCAAAGAGCTTAGAACCGGCGCAGCCACTTATAATGGTGAGGAAACTGTGCTCGGTACCGCGATGATGCTAATTGGTGAAAACAGCCGCGTAGTGGCAAAAGCTATGGCTGATAAGTTAGTTGATGTGCAAAAAAGCTTACCCGCTGGCGTTATTGTTGAAGCGGTTTACGACCGTACTACTCTTGTTGATAAAACCATAGCAACCGTGCAAACCAACTTATTTGAAGGTGCCGTTTTAGTGATAGTGATTTTGCTATTACTGCTGGGCAATGTAACGGGCGCGCTTATTACGGCAATGGTTATTCCGTTGAGTATGTTGTTTGCCGTTACAGGTATGGTGGGTAATCGCGTATCGGGTAACCTAATGAGTTTAGGCGCAATCGACTTTGGTTTAATTGTTGATGGCGCTGTAATTGTTGTTGAAAACTGCCTGCGCCAACTCGGTGTAGCTCAGCATAAACATGGCAGGCTACTTACCTTAAACGAGCGTTTAAATGTAGTGACCGCAGCCACCAAAGAAGTATTTACACCGGCTGTATTTGGCATTGTTATTATTATGCTGGTTTACTTACCTTTATTTGCACTAAGCGGCGTTGAAGGCAAAATGTTTCAGCCAATGGCATTTACTGTAGTTGCGGCGTTAATTGGCGCGCTTATATTTGGCGTTACCTTTGTACCGGCTGCTATTGCAGTGTTTGTTCGCGGTAAGGTTGATGAAACCGAAAACGCAGTCATGCGCGGCGTTAAAAAAGTGTATAAGCCATTACTTGGTATATCGCTTAAATTACCGTGGCTGATGGTGGGTATTGCCACTGCATTAGTATTAGTGCTTGGTTTTAAAGTTAAAAACATGGGCGCAGAATTTTTACCGAAACTTGATGAGGGTGATATTGCTATGCACGCGCTGCGCATTACTGGCACTGGTATTGAGCAATCTGTGCAAATGCAAAAAGAACTTGAACAAGCCATATTAGATCAGCCTGAGGTTGCTAACGTATTTTCAAAAATTGGTACTGCCGATGTAGCAAGCGATCCTATGCCGCCCAATGTTGCCGATACTTTTTTAATACTCAAACCGCAAGAAAAGTGGCCTAATCCAGCACTTACTAAGGCAGAGTTGGTTCAACAAATTCGTACCCGTGTTAACGATGTACCGGGTAATAATTACGAATTTACACAACCAATAGAAATGCGCTTTAACGAGTTAATTGCTGGCGTGCGCGCTGATGTGGCACTGCGTATTTATGGTGACGACTTAAGCGTACTTAAAGAGTTTGGCGAAAAAGCCACAGGGCTAATGCGTAATATTGCAGGCGCTACCGATGTACGTTTGGAGCAAATGGAAGGATTGCCAACACTTTCGGTAACACCAATGCGCGACCACATGGCGTTACTGGGTTTAAGCGTAAACGATATTCAACAAACACTTGCCGCCGCTGTTGGCGGCGTGCAAACCGGGCTAATTTACGAGGGCGATAAACGCTTTTCGTTATTTGTGCGCCTTGATAAACGTTGGTCTAGCGATGTATCAGCACTTGCTCGTTTGCCAGTTGCTTTACCTAAAGATAGTAACCCAGAACTTGCGTTTGTACCGCTTGGCGAAGTGGCAACAATTAGCATTGAAAAAGGGCCTAATCAAATAAACCGCGAAAGCGGTAAGCGTAACGTAGTGGTAACTGCCAATGTGGAAGGGCGCGATTTAGCAAGCTTCGTAAGTGATGCGCAAGCAAGCATGAATGAATCACTTAACTTACCAAGTGGCTATTGGCTTGAATACGGCGGCACGTTTGAGCAGCTACAATCGGCAAGTAAGCGATTGTCGTTGGTTGTGCCGGTCACTTTACTGCTTATATTTGGCTTACTGTATAGCGCCTTTGGATCGCTTCGTGATTCATTGATTATATTTAGTGGTGTGCCACTGGCATTAACGGGTGGTGTACTTGCTTTATTGCTGCGCGATATGCCGCTGTCAATCTCAGCGGGTGTCGGCTTTATTGCCCTAAGTGGTGTAGCGGTATTAAACGGCGTGGTTATGCTGTCGTTTATTAAGCAGTTACGAAGCGATGGTTTAAGCTTGTTTGATGCAATTCACAGCGGTGCATTACAGCGCTTGCGCCCAGTACTGATGACGGCGCTGGTGGCAAGTTTAGGCTTTATACCTATGGCGCTTAATTCGGGAACGGGTTCTGAAATGCAAAAACCTCTCGCCACCGTAGTGGTTGGCGGGATTATTTCATCAACTCTACTGACACTATTAATATTGCCTGCACTTTATAAATTAGTGCATTCTAAATTTACTAAAAAAGCAGAAGCTGAATTAGCTTAAATATTAGCTATTAATAATGTAATCAAAAAAGCAGCTGTACTTACAGCTGCTTTTTATAAACTAATTAATCAGAGTTTAGGTTAATTATACTGAAACAGATTATCCCAACGCTCATCTAATATCGTTTTTGCGTGTTCTAAACTCAGTGCGCTATACACTTCACTACCTTCTATTTCGTTACTACACGTTACCAAACGCATACGTACCAGCTTTTCAAGTGCGTCGCTAATTTCAAAATCAAGATCGCACTGGTATTTATTTTTAAACCAATGCTCTATTTGTTCATCAAGCGTTTGTGCGGTTAAGCCGCTTTCTGATTTTAGTAAAAAGGTATACGCAAGCAGGGCTTCTTTTATGTCTTCTTCTTCGGCGGCGTCAATAAGCGTATGAAAAACACCCGCGTTATTATCGAGGTTTTTAAAGTAGAGGTTATCGCTTAGGGCTTTCATAAATTTTATTTTACGGTTTTTAAACTTACTCCATTCTTTAAAAATAAAGCTGCCAAAAACCCCCATGCCAATAGCAAAGGTAATAAAATGTTGTTGGGTCATTTCCACAGCTTCACTTCTAAAACCACCCCAAAAAGCAAACAGAGCAAGCAATAATACGATTGATGCGCCAAGTTTAGTTATAAGTACCACTGCACCGCCAACTAAAGCAGATGAGCCAATAATTGCTTTATCAATAGGGCGCATGCGTACTTCACTATTAGGAAATAGCATTTCGAGATCGGCCTTTGGTACATTTTGAAACAGCTTTACTATGGTTGAACTTGGCTCAAATCCCATTGGCGTTTTATTTTTAGCTTCAAAATAAGCGCTATCTTTAAAGCGAATAAACACGGCAACACGGTCGTAATTAGTAAAGTGCAGCGGCTTTTTACGCAAGCCCCAAAAGCTGGTAATGGTTTCAGTGAGTTGCGACTCGCCACGGCGATAAAAAACCACTTCTTCAAAGTCGTCAAACTCAACTTCAAGGCGCACTTTAAATAGTGACTCTTCGTTTAATGCGTCTTGTAAGTCTTCATTGGTGATCACTTCAAAATTAGCTGCGTTTAATACTTTAGCAAAATCTTTAGCAAATTCATGTTGGCATTGTGCTTTTTGCTCAACAGATACAGGCGCTAAAGAGCGTGTATCGCTATTAGGATCAAATGGCGCATAGTTGTTTTTAAGTGACTCAAGTATTGAGTGGTAATCGTAATGAATAAGGCTAGCCAGTAAGTCGCAAAATTGTTTAAACGATGCTTGTTGTGTACTGCTTTTAAGCTCTTCGCTACACATGGCTACAATATCGTGTTTTCTGAATGGAATATAACGCGCGTTTTGCATAAATTAATAACTACTATTTGCGTGAAAGGGGCTGCATTTTGAGAACATAAAACAACCTATAAATTATAGTTAATATGTTAACATTTTTTAGTCTAGTTATTAACCATTTGTTTTTGTGAATATATTTTTTAAAAAATAAGTTTAAGAGTGTTTATTTGTTAGTAACAATTTTAGTATTGATTTTTATGTTATTTATAGTATAAAAGCATTTATATTAGTTTAAATTTAGCTAAATCAATATAAAAATCAATGTTACTTTTTTGTAAAATATTTTGGTTTTAATACTGCTTTTGTGTAAAATCATAATAAATAAGTTATTGTTAATTTAATAATAACGTTATCAATTGTTTAGGATCTACTTTGGAAATTTTAAATCAAGCTGTTGCGATTGTTGAACTACTTAATAATATCTGGGTTGTAATGGAAAATGGAGATTGGGTCGAAGTAGACTCAGTACCTGAGCAATTAAGAGACTTACCAGTATTAAATAGTAACGATATTGAACTTGAAGGTAATGAACTTGTATTCCCTGAAGGCAATAAAGAGTATACGGTACCGCAAGATATTATTGCACAACTCGTAACCGATTTAAGTCAAAATCCTTCAGATAGTCCACTCAGCCAAAATAATAACAATATAAAAATTAGCCAAATTGACGGAAGCCAAGCCGAAGTCGCATTTAAATTAATATCGCGTCATGCACAGAAGCTGATCCCTGACTCTGGTTATGAAACAACCCCCGATGTATTAAGTGAAGGGCAAGACGAAGACTTTATTGAATTTATTCCTGATCCCATATTTACCGTTGATCGCTTTGGTGGCGATAATATATTTATTAATAAATACGAAGCTGTTGCGTTAGAGTTTTCTGGCACTGTAGAAAATGTTGCCGACGGTGAAATTGTACAAATAATTCTAAGTGATCAAAGTGGCAATGAAATTATTGTTACCGCAGTAGTTCAAAATGGTATGTGGTTAGTAAGTAATGTTGATATTACTACATTGGATGATGGTCAAATAACTGCAACCGTTTCGTTAGTTGGCGGCAATGAAGAAGATGCAGCAAGTGAAACAAAAATAAAAGACACCGAAGCTAATATTTTCATTGATTTTGAAGATGGTCTAAATACAAATTCAGCTACCGAAATTGAAGGTGAAGTTGAAGATGTCCAAGACGGACAAATAGTTACTGTAACAATATTAGACGCATCAGGTGCTGTTGTTGCTACATACGAAACCACCATTATCGATGGGCAGTGGAGTATTGGTTCTCAGCCATTTGCAGATTTAGCTGATGGCGATTATTCGGTACAAGTGAGTACTATTGATATAGCCGGTAACGACACGCAAACTCAAAAATCATTTACAAAAGATACAACAGCGGTTATTAGCGTTGAAATAAGCGAAACTGACGATGGCGTAATCAACTCTGCCGAAAATATAGTGTTGGTGTCGGGTACGGTTGTAGGTATAGAAGACGGTCAAACGGTTGTAGTGATATTGCAAGATGCTGACGGCAATGAAATTACCGTTAATGCAATTGTTGAAAATGGTATGTATCAATTCGAAGCTGATATTTCTATTTTGAATAATGGCACTATTACAGCTACAGCTTCAGCCCAAGATCTACTTGGTAATAGCGCTACAGCACAAGATACTGTTGAGCAAGACAAAACCGCATCAATTAATGTTGAAATAGATAAAACCAGCGACGGTGTATTAAACGGTAATGCAGAAGACACAAACGTTACCATTAGAGGGTCAGTTGAAGGTATTGAAGATGGTCAAGTTGTTACCGTTGTTGTAAGTGACGGCATAAATGCTCCGCTAACACTAACAGCAATTATTGTTAATGGTTTATACGAAATTACAGGTATAGATCTTTCAACATTTAACGATGGAACGATTACAGCTACCGCAACCGCACAAGATTTAGCCGGAAATTCTGCAACTTCATTAGATGAAGTCCAACATGACAATTTAATTGATACCACTTTTACAGTAGAAGATACTGATGGCGTTATAAATAGCGCAGAACAAAGTAACGTAGCTTTAAGCGGAACTGTTGCTGATGTTGAGCCAGGTCAACAAGTAACGGTTACCTTTATTGATAGCAATGGTCAGCAAGTTATTGTAAATACTGAAGTTGACGAGAACGGAAATTGGCAAATAAGTGGTGATATAGAATCACTTATTGATGGCGAAATATCAGCACAAGTAAGTATTTTTGACGCAGCAGGCAACGAAGTAACAAAAAATGTAGCGCTCGTAAAAGACACTCAAAATACGCTTACACTAAATATTGATAAAACAAATGATGGCGTTGTAAATGGAAATTCTGAGAATACAGATCTCTCTTTAAGCGGCACCGTGGACGGTATTGAAGATGGTCAAGAAGTTACTATTATACTTTCTGATAGCGAAGGTAATGAAGTTCAAGTTACTGCTATTGTTGAAAACGGACAATATGAATTAACAGGAATAGATATTTCATCATTAGCAGATGGTGAAATAACAGCAACGGCAAACGTAGCTGATACCGCAGGAAACGCTATCCAAGCCGTAGATTCATTTTCGCAAGACAGTACCGCAGCTATTACAACTAGCATTGATAAAACTGACGACGGTATTATTAACGGTAACGGCGAAAGCGCTGCAATTGTTGTACGTGGTACGGTTACCGACGTTGAAGACGGTCAAACCGTAACGGTGATTATTAACGACGGCGTTAACCCTCCAATTGAAGTACAAGCAACAGTTCAAAACGGTGAATATGTAACCGATCCAATTGATGCCAGCGCATTGAATGATGGCACATTAACCGCTACTGCAACGGCGTCTGATTTAGCAGGCAACCCGGTAACAGCACAAGATACAGTTGAACTTGATAATACAACAACGATCACCACCAGCATTGATAAAACCGACGACGGTGTTATTAATGGTAACGGCGAAAGCGCTGCAATTGTTGTACGTGGTACGGTTACCGACGTTGAAGACGGTCAAACAGTTACTGTAACCATCAGCGACGGCGTTAATCCTCCAATTGAAGTACAAGCAACCGTAATTAACGGCGAATACGTAACAGATCCAATTGATGCAAGCGCACTAAACGATGG
>NZ_JADYXF010000061.1:0-19419 GCF_015864385.1 Pseudoalteromonas sp. SWXJZ94C | reverse complement strand
TATTTTGTTTAACTCAGTATTATGTTTATTCATGCTCTGCTTTTGGGATAGATAGTGGTTTGGCGATTACTATCAGATCAAATTCAGAGCATGTTTTCAAGTTTTATTCCTTAAGATCCAACCTATGAGTAATTGTTAAATAAAACGATACTCTTTATGACTTCTTTTTGATACCAAGCCACTCACATCTCGAGTGGCTTTTACATTAAATAAGTTTCTCCCTCTTACTGATACACTTGAAAAGATAGGTAGGCGAATCATCACGCTATACTTTAATTTATAGCGCATATTATTTTTCTAATTATTTATAAAACCGAAAGGCTTTATTGGTAAAATGTTTCATTTCATATATAATCAGGCTTCATTATTTAAGTTTGAAACTTTTTATAAAAGGGAAATTATGCGCGACACTAGCCAAAGACGTGAGCAAATTAGTCGAATGTTAAAGGAAATAGGCAGCGTACAAGTTCCTCACCTCGCCGTAAAGTATGACGTATCAACTGTTACAATAAGAAAAGACCTGCGTTTTTTAGAACAGCAAGGTATTGCAACTCGTTCATACGGGGGGGCAATGCTGAAAGAAACAAATGTAATTGAAACCGAACTCGCCATAGACCGAAAGCAAACACTCCATGCTGAAGAAAAACTCAGTATTGGTAAAGCCGCAGCCCAATTAATTAACTCTGGTGATTCAATCATTTTAGATTCGGGATCGACCACCATTCAAATTGCGGCGCACTTAAAAGATAAAGAAGATTTGACTATTATTACTAATGGTTTAAATGTAGTGAATAAGCTGTCGGTGTATGACGAAATAGACGTTATGTTACTTGGCGGTACATTAAGACGTAAAAACATGTCTTTTTTTGGCAGCTCAGCTGAAAAGTGCTTAGAAGATTTACATGTTGATAAACTATTTTTAGGCGTTGATGGTTTTCATATGGAACGCGGTATTACCACATACTTTGAAGCTGAAGCAGTGTTGAATAGAGTGATGTGTAAAATCGCGTCTGAAATAATAATTGTTACTGATTCATCTAAGTTCGAACATGTTTGCCTACATAAAATTCTTGAACCGGCAGCAGTCACCACCGTGGTTACCGACAGCAATATACCAAACAATTATTTAGAGGGGCTTAAACGCCTTGGTATTAATGTAATAATCGTTTAACGATTATTACATTAGATAATTAAAACGGACAAGGACATTGACCATGAATGCGTTTTTCGCTGGTTGGATGTTCAAAATGTAAGTCGCTCGCATGCAGCTGCAAGCGCTCTGCCATGTGTTCGCTTTGCGCGCTTTTATACAAATCACAGCCTAAAATAGGATGACCTATAAACTGGCTGTGTATTCTTAATTGATGAGTGCGCCCAGTCACGGGTGTAAATTGTACTAGGGTTCTGTATGGTTGTTTGAATCTCTCAAGCACTTTGTATTCAGTCACTGCAGCTTTACCCGTAGTTTGGCAAATTTTAACACGCGGAAAAAGCAGCTTGTCTTTCGCTATTGGTGCAGTAATTTGCCCCTCATCAACAGCCAAGCTTCCCTCTAGCATCGCTACATAACGCTTATGAATTATGCGTGCCTGAAATTGTTTATTAAGGTGCTTTGACGCTGCACCGTTTAGCCCAACAATCATAATGCCAGACGTACCCAAATCCAATCGGTGCGGTAACTTCGCTTCAGGAAAAGCGGCTGTTAATCCCTTTTGACCATGCACTAAACGATAATGTACTGAGTCCCAGTTAAGCGGGTTTTTGCCCGATAAACTCAATAGCCCACTGGGTTTATTAATAAGCAAAATATCATCATCTTGATATAATATGTCAATAAACCCATCGCATTTAGGCGCTACAAAGTCGTCAATAATAATATGATCTATCAAGTTAGACTCAGGTGTTGTGTTAATCATTAAGTTAATCAATACCTTTAGAATGAAGCGCTTTTAAAGCCAAAACTTGCTCGCGCAAATCATCAGCAGTTACTTTGTCAGCGGCAATAGCTTCACCTACGGTAACAGACACTAAAGACCATTTTAATCGGGGTAATTGCCACTTAGCTTTTCGACTAAACATGCTCCCCCATAACCCACCTAAATGCACCGGAATAACTTGTACGGGTGAGCGCTTAATAATACGTTCTATTCCACGGCGAAAAATATCCACTGAGCCATCACTCGTTAGCTTCCCTTCTGGGAAGATACCAACGAGCTCGCCTTTATCAAGCGCGGATGCAACTTCGTCAAAGGCTTTTTTAAACGCTTTAGGGTTGGTTTTTTCACTGTCAATTGGAATAGCTTTAGCCATTTTAAATAACCAATGCAGTGCTGGTGAATAATAAATAGGGGCAAATACCATAAATCGGATTGGTCTTGGTGATGTTGCTAAAATAAACATCCAATCGACAAAACTGACATGATTACACACAACAACAGCAGCGCCTTCATCCGGAATATTACTCTCCCCTTTTGTGCGCACTCTGTACATACAAATAGCCAAAATATAAATAACAAAACGTAAAAAGAACTCAGGGACTTTTGTATAGATATAAATAGAGATAAGTAGATTTAAACCAGCAAGTAACAACAGAAGTTCTGAAATACTCCACTTTAAAATAGACAACGTAACAATGCTTAAAATAGCACTGCCCACCATAAACAACGCATTTAAGACATTGTTAGCGGCTATAACTCGTGAGCGACTAGATTCTTCAGTGCGCTGTTGAATAAGCGCATACAGCGGTACAGTATAAAAACCAGAGCCAATACCAATGCCTGCCATCCATACAAAATGCCACAACATATCGCCTGTTTTTAGCACTTGTTCAAGAGTTAACAATTCATTACTTTGATTTGTATATGCACTAATAGCGGGCTCTTGGCTCAGTAAGTATAAAAACAAGGTAATTAAAATAGCACCAAAAGGCACAATACCTAACTCTATACGTGAACGAGATAGTTTTTCACACAATAAGGAACCAATTGCAATGCTAAGTGAAAAAACAACTAATGCGCTGGTTACAACCAGTTCATTGCCTCCCATCACATGTTTCACATAGCTTGGTAAAGTAGTTAAAATTATTGCACCAATCAACCAAAACCAACTAATACCAAGAACAGATTTACCTACCGACTCGGTTTGCGAATTAAGTGCTTTAAACACACTTTTTGTGGATGAAAAAATATTATAAGTAAATGTTAAATTAGGGTCGTTCGCTTCACTAATTGGAATATATCGGCTACTCGCATAACCTATAACAGCTAACACTAGCACTGCAATACTTATAAAAATGGGACCCGTTGATTGTGTTATATAATAAGTACCAAAAATAGTCCCGATTAGTATCGCAACAAATGTACCTGATTCAACTAAACCATTCGCTTTTGTCAGTTCATTTGGCGCTACGTGTTGGGGTAAAATAGAGTATTTTAATGGACCAAAAAATGTACTTTGCAATCCCATTAAAAATACAGTGGCTAACATCAACCAAACATATTGAGTTAAAATAGACACAACACCAATTGCCATAATTGGTATTTCACACAGTTTTACGATTCTAATCAGTTTAGATTTTTCGGTTTTTTCTGCAAGTTGACCTGCCATTCCCGAAAATAAAAAGAAAGGAAGAATAAATAAGCCTGCTGCTAAATTAGAATAAAAAGCACCATCAGCAACATTCGCGGCTTGAAATATTAATAAAATAAGTACTGATTGCTTGTAAATATTATCGTTTATTGCCGAAAAAAACTGCGTAATAAAAAGCGGAAAAAAACGCTTACTAGTAAGCAAAGATCCCTGATATTGTTGTTTATTATCTTGCATTGCATTCCTTACCAATTAGATACATAACGTAGAATACACAGTTCATAAATAAATTACGAATAACAAAACAATACATTCGTTTAAAAACAAAAAAGCCCATACAATTTAAATTGTGTGGGCTTTTAAAATTATTATCAAATAGCTCTTTTAAATTAGCTTTCGGTAACCGCTCTTCTACCACTAAAGGCATGCATGAGAGTAGTGCCATCAACTAAATCAAGTTCGCCACCAACAGGTATTCCGTGGGCGATACGCGAAGCGCCTACTTTGTATTTATGGCAAAGTTGAGCAATATAATGTGCAGTGGTTTCACCTTCAACCGTCGGGTTGGTTGCTAAAATCACTTCGTTTATACCGCCTTGTGATAATTTTTTATCAAGTACATCAAGACCAATTTCTTTAGGACCTATACCATCAATCGGCGATAAATGCCCCATTAATACAAAGTATAAACCTAAGTATTGACCCGTTTGCTCAATCGCAAGTACGTCACTTGGCGATTCAACAACACACAATATACCGCTGTCTTGGCGTTTTGTACTTAAACAAATATCACATTGCGCTTGTTCGCAAAAAGTACGACAAGACTGACAATGACCAACAGCCGTCATTGCTTTGGTAAGTGCATTACCCAACTGAGTGCCGCCTTTACGGTCGCGCTCTAATAAATGAAAGGCAATACGTTGCGCCGATTTAGGACCAATACCAGGCTGGCAACGAAGCGCTTCTATAAGCTGGGTTAGGCTATCTGAAAGTTGCATTATTTACTTAAAACGGCATTTTCATACCTGGTGGTAGTTGCATACCGCCAGTTACTTTACCCATACGCTCTTGTGTTTCGTCTGCTACACGGCGTACAGCGTCGTTACAAGCTGCTGCAAGTAAGTCTTCAATCATGTCTTTGTCGTCTTCCATTAAACTTGCGTCAATTTCAACACGGCGTACGTTGTGGTTACCAAGCATAGTTACTTTAACTAAACCGGCACCGGCTTCACCAACAACTTCTAAAGTTGCGATTTCGTCTTGGGCTTTTTGCATGCGATCTTGCATTTGCTGCGCTTGCTTCATCATGTTGCCCATTCCACCTTTAAACATAACTTTCTCTCTTTCTTTTTTAATACATTAATTAACATGAACATAAGGGCTATTGTAAGGAATTACAATGCCTGAATACTATTTTCGTCGATTTCGGCGCTAAATATTTGTTGAAATTGTACTATGTTACTATCCGAAGTGATCACATCTATTGCTTGTTGATGACGACCTACATCAATTTTTTGCTGAATAAGGTAAGGAGAGTCAATTACGCCTTTAGCAAAATTAATACTAAGTGAGACGTTATGCTCATAAATACTTGATAATGCAGCATCGAGCTTTTGACGTAGCACTGGTGTATCTAAATGCTTTTGAGATTCGTCTACATCAATATGTAAATTGTTACCTTGTTTGGTAAAAATTGAATGTAATGCAAATTGACGCATACGACCACCCAGTCCCATTCGTTTAATTAAATATGCCCACTCGTCTTGTTGATGCGCAAATCTTATTTCACTTATAGGACTTTGAAAATCATCCGGCGTAGGAATACTAGGCTCTTGAGGAGCAACCTCAGGTACTTTTTGAGGATTTATTTGCTCAAGTAACTCCGGCGCTAAGTTTTCGGTAATCGTTTGGTGTTTTTCTCTAAAGTCGATTTTTCGCTCAGGCCTTTGCTGTATTGGCTCTTGCGTTTGTGTATGGCTCCCGGTTAATGGGAGCTCAGGCTTTTTTTCACTCTCACCTGTTATATCCGTAGCCCACGGTGGCGGGTTATCTGAATGACTTGGTGCAATATGTGTGTTGTCTAATTTTGTACCATTTGATGATGCATTAAAACCATCTGCACCAGTATTGTTATTAGCCAAAGCATTACTGTTATCAAAAGTAGTAGCGGCAGTCGAATTTTCGCTAGGCACTTTATTTACGTTAGTGTGCCTATTTCCAGTATTAGTATCACTTACTACCGGATTACTTTTATTGGTACTCGTATTACTGTTTGTGCTTTGTGTATCACGCTTGTTTGCACTAGAAAGCGTTCCCGCCCCTGATATATTTCTATCACGTAAAATACGTGCAATAGCCGACTGAGCTTGTGCTTCTCGCTCTACAATAGAGGCATTTGCAGCACTGTCTTGGTCTTGTTGTATAACCGGGGTGCTCGGTTCTGAATTGTTTTCAGCATTATTATGTGAATGATTTACAGAGTTAAACCCTTGGTCAACCGCGCTACTCATTACATCATCAAACTGTGCAACTAGTGTTTGCTCCACATCACTGTGTTGCATGTACGCTTCGTCTTCACTTTCGCGCTGCGCTTGCTCGTCGGTTACTTTATTAACTTGACGCTCATTATCATTGGCAGTGTGTTGAGAATCACCTGATTGCATTAATGTTACTGGAGAATTTTTAACTTCGGACTCAAATTCGTGATTATTAGCTTGAGTATTACTTTCTACACTTTTTTTATTATCTTCAATAGCGCTAAGTTGCTCTGTGTGTTTTTCTTCGACAGGACTACTTTTTTGTATTGGATTTTGTGTTGAACGTTGTTCTAACTGTTGTATTGGTTGTTCTTCAGAGTTTTTCTTCGCTGATTTATTCTTATTCAATATATCGCGTAACGCATCGGCTCGACCTGCATTACTTTGTACTGGCTTAGCTCCCGAGACTGGCTCAGACTGCTGGCTTTGTGTACCAGCAGACTCAAACGCTAATAATCTTAGCATTATCATCTCAAAACCTAAACGAGGCTCTGGTGCCCATTGTAAGTCTTTTTTACCATTTAATAATAACTGGTAATAAACTTGAATTTGTTGAGGATTAGTATGCTGTGCAACATGCGCGATATAGTCAGCATTCGTTTCATCAAGCGCAGCGGCTTCTGGTACTAATTGGCTTAATTGTGTTAAATGCGTCAATGCAATTAAATCATCAAGCAAAGCAATATAGTTTGGATTTCGGCTCGCTACATTTGCCACTTCACTCATTAGCGCAACGCCATCTTGTGCAAGTAATGCAGCTAATAAGCTTTGGCTATAATGTGTATCCATCAAACCAAGCATTGTTTGTACTGCTTGATTATTAATATCACCATTTGTTTGCGCTATAGCTTGGTCGGTTAGGCTAAGTGCGTCACGCATACTACCATCAGCGGCTTTTGCAATAATGCTAAGCGCATCATTGTCATAGTTAAGCTGCTCTTGCGTAAGTACATGTTCAAGCTGTGTTTTAATATCACTTTGCGATAAGGCGTTTAAATTAAATTGCAAACAGCGAGATAAAATAGTGACTGGTAATTTTTGAGGATCGGTAGTCGCTAATAAAAATTTCACATGCTCTGGTGGCTCTTCAAGCGTTTTTAAAAGCGCATTAAAGCTGTGCTTAGAAAGCATGTGAACTTCATCGATTAGGTACACTTTATAACGTCCGCGCGTTGGCGCATATTGAACGTTATCGAGTATTTCACGGGTGTCTTCTACTTTTGTACGAGAAGCCGCATCTATTTCGAGTAAATCAATGTAGCGCCCTGCTTCTATATCTAAACAGCTGCTACATTGACCACACGGATTTGCAGATATACCTTCGTCGCAATTTAAGCTTTTAGCAAAAATACGCGCAATGGTCGTTTTACCCACACCGCGGGTTCCAGTGAATAAATAAGCGTGATGCAGTCTATTTTGTGTAAGCGCATTTACAAGCGCTTGCTTAACATGAGACTGCCCAACCAATTCATGAAAGGTTTGAGGACGCCATTTTCTCGCTAGAACCTGATAACTCATCGATTACTCGCCTTCGAATTCAACCAATTTTAGGATTTTAATACCCATTTTTTTGATGCGCTGCTCGCCACCAAGTCCTGGTAATGATACAACAAATGCAGCATCAGTGGCTTCGCCACCTAGTTTATGAACTAATTTAGCTGTGGCTTCGATTGTGCCGCCAGTTGCTAATAAGTCATCAACTAATAATACTTTATCGCCAGGTACGATCGCATCAACATGCAGCTCTAGCGTGTCTTCACCGTACTCAAGTAAGTAATCTTGACGAATAACTTCGCGCGGTAACTTACCTGGTTTACGTACTGGAATAAATGGAATGCCTAACGCGTAAGACAGTGGAGCACCAAAAATAAAGCCACGTGATTCTGTACCAATTATTTTAGTAAATCCTTGATCTTTATATTCAGCGATAAAAGCGTCAATGGTAGCTTTAAATGCTTCTGGATTTGCCATTAAAGTGGTTACATCGCGAAACATGATGCCCGGCTTTGGATAATCAGCAATTGTAGTTATGCTGTTTTTGATAATTGCTGGTGTTACTTGAGTCATAATTTTAACTGCTCAATTGTTTATATTACAAAGCAGGTGATTATAACCTTAAGTGACCTTTAAATGCGAGTTTGACGTTATTTTAAAAGAAGTATTAAGTATGGGCGTATTTATATTTGGAAATTGAATTTGAGCAGTAGGTTTGTTTTAGACATACTGAGCTTATGTGGTCTGATTATTCTTATAATTACACGACAACACAGTTTAAAGGTATAACATGTACTGCCATTGAGTTCTTCCTAGGCGCAATTTACTCTTTGTTGAATATATAAATATACGTAGGGGTGTAGGCAAGACGCGGAAGCTTTGCTTTGTTTTTACTTATTCTTACAAGGGTGTAAGTTATTAGCGTAACGCTGCAGTAGTTATAAAACTATTAAGTTATAAATCACGCGCCGTAATTAAAACGCCTCTAGATTAAATAAGTTTCAATCCTGAAAGGTCAACACGATCTATATAGGATAATTATAAATAAAGTGATTCAAGGCTGAAGTAAAACAACAGCCTTAATAAACGCTATGCATTTAAGTTAAGCTAGTGATCCAGCCTAAAATTGCATTTAAACAACCAATTCCTGCAAATACAGCTAAAAATGCAAGAAAGTAAGTCGCGTTGAACGGATCTTTAAAGTCTTTATCATCTGACATTAGTACAACCTTTTATTAAGCACGGCAAATAAGGCTGCCATAATAGACGATGTAAAATCATCAATAAAGACCTTAATCTTGATTTTTTGTCACAATTACACCACGTTCCGCCATTGCACTGAGGGTAACCAATGCGCCTTGAGCAATTTGCTCTGCATTAAATTGTGGTGCATGAGTTAACACCTGCTGGCAAACTTCGTCAAATGTCGAGCCTTCACTTGCCTCAATAATTGATAATAACAAAGCAGTCATCGCATTTGTTGCCAAAAATTGAACGTCATCATTCTCATCACGATATACAACAAAGTAATTAGGCTGAGGTGATGGCTCTGTGGGCTTATAGCTAGTACTTATATTTTGTACTGGGAATTGGTAACTTAAATTACGAACCAAGCTCGATAAACAAAGTGACGCACTCGTTATATCTGTATTTTTTAATCTTTTTTCGAGTTCATTTTGCATCGCTATAGATACGTCGAGTTCTACCCATTCATAGTGAGCAAGTTCGAGCATAAATACAGGATCGTATTTTTTCATTTTATAATTACTTGATAAGTAATTAATAAACTCCCCTGCTATATCTAAAAAGTACGGTGAATGGCAATCATATTCACTAAAAAACTGGCGCACGAGTACATTCCATTGTTTATCAGTATATAACGTTTTTAACACCGGAAAACCTGATGATACAAAACCTTCAATATTATTAAAAAAGAGATCTCGATAAATAGCCATTCGCCTATCTTCAATATCGTTAGGTTTTTTATTAATAGCGGGTTTACGAATATGCGCCATAAATTCGTTTTGTATTTCAATAAAGCCCATAGCTAAGCACTCTGCTTTATAAGTGTTGAATCAAGGTACTTAGATTGTAACTCATGAATTATATCTAACTCTTTTGTAAGCACGTTCATAGTAGGAATATTAAAATCACGTTCAAGCAATGTAGGAAATACACCATGCACCTCATATGCCCTATCAAGTAGTTGCCATACAGGGTCAATTACATCGGCTCCGTGTGTATCTACTATTAAGTCATCCGCTTCGTTGTAATGACCGGCAACGTGCCCGTAAGCGATACGATTTGAAGGTAAGTTTGTTAAAAACTCTTGCGCGTTATAGCCATGATTTATTGAGTTTACATAAATATTATTCACATCAAGTAAAAGTTTACAATCAGCTTGCTCTAAAATGATGTTTGTAAATTCAAGCTCTGATAATTTCTGCCCAGGGGCGCCATAGTAAGACACGTTTTCTATCGCGATTTGACGCTCAAGTATATCTTGAACCTGCTTTATACGCGGCACAACGTGTGCAATAGCATCTTGTGTAAATGGAATTGGCATTAAATCGTACATGTGGCCAGTTCCCGAGCAATAACTTAAGTGCTCACTAAAAATTTTTATATTGTGCTCATCAAAAAAAACTTTTAACGATTTAATAAATTTTATATCTAATGGTTCGGGCGAGCCAATTGAGAGTGACAAACCATGGCAAATAAAGTTATTTGCGTCTGTTAATGTTTTAAACTGCTTTTTAAAACGTCCACCTAACTTCAACCAATTCTCTGGAGCAACTTCTAAAAAATCAATTTGTTTAGGTACATGCTCGAGTAATTCATCAAGCATTTCTCGGCGTAGACCAAGACCCACCATTCCAAAATTTGTGCTTTTATACTGTGCCATACACACCTCTAACATAACAAAAAAGGACCATAAGGTCCCTTTAGCATAACTTATTTAAACTGATAAATTAACGGCCGCCACATTTACCTTCACCGCACTTACCTTCAGTTTTAGCTTTCATGCCTTTGGTATCTTTTGCGTCGCCGCCACATTTACCTTCGCCGCACTTACCTTCAGCTTTGGCTTTCATGTCTTTAGCATCTTTTGCGTCGCCGCCACATTTACCTTCACCGCACTTGCCTTCAGCTTTTGCTTTCATGCCTTTAGCATCTTTTGCGTCGCCGCCACATTTACCTTCGCCGCACTTACCTTCAGTTTTGGCTTTCATGTCTTTGGTATCTTTTGCATCGCCACCACATTTGCCTTCGCCGCACTTACCTTCGGTTGCGTCTAATTGGTAACCAGTTACTAATTGTTGAAACTCAAATGGGTTAGCTTGTGCATCAGCTGATACAAAACCTGCAGAGCCAATAACGACTGCACCTAAAGTTAACGCGATTGTATTTTTTTTAATTGTATTCATTTAGTGGCTCTCTTAACTCAAGTATTGTGATTTTATGCCAATTACGAATATATTTTACATTCGTATATTGTTTGTATAGTTCAGTAGACCAGATCAAGAACAAAAACTTTCATTTATTTTCAATATTATTTACTTTTTCGTTTTTTAAAGAAAATGTGGATGATAATTACGGATTTATCAATGTGATATTTACAGGTAAACTGTGCGTCCACTTTTTCCAAAGAATTAATCTCTTTATGAAACTTGTTTTAGCGCCTATGGAAGGTGTTGTTGATTTTAAAATGCGCCAATTACTTACTGATATTGGTGGGTTTGATTTATGCGTAACTGAGTTTGTAAGAGTCGTTGAAGCATGCTTACCTGATAAAGTATTCCATCGCTATTGCCCCGAGCTAGCCAATAATGGATTTACACGTGCTGGCACGCCTGTTCGCATACAATTATTAGGTCAAGTTGCTGATGTTTTAGCTGAAAATGCAGTTAAAGCGATTAGTTTAGGCTCTCACGGTATTGATCTTAACTTTGGCTGCCCTGCAAAAACAGTAAATAGAAGCAGAGGTGGTGCTGTACTGCTTAAAGACCCTGAGCATATGTATTCTATAATAAAAGCAGTTAGAGATGCCGTAGATGAGCAACATGAAGTAAGTGCAAAAATACGACTTGGTTTTGATGATGACAGTAATAGCCAAGAAATAGTCGATGCGGTAGTCAGTGCAGGTGCCAACAGCGTTGCTATACATGCTCGTACTAAACGAGATGGATACAACCCCCCTGCGTACTGGGAAAAAATTCCGCCTATAATAAAAGATAAAAATATTGCAGTAGTCGCGAATGGTGAAATTTGGCAGGTAGAGGACGCAATGTTATGTCAAAAACGCAGCGGCTGTAGCGACTTAATGTTAGGTCGAGGTGCGTTATCTCACCCTGATTTAGCTAAAAAAATTAAGGCACACGTCAATGGTGAGTCTTATAATGAATTACAATGGGAGCATATAATTTACCATTTAATTCATTCAGCTATCCATCAAGATCCAGCTAAAGATGAAAAGTATTTCGCTTCCCGTACAAAGCAATGGTTAGGTTATTTAAAGCGTCAATACCCTCAGGCAATAGAGTTATTTGATGAAATACGTCGATTAAAAAGTAAAGAAGACGTGGCTAGTGTACTAAAAAAGTATGCCAAAGCACCTCAACTTGATTCAAATCATAACGGCTAACAAAAACGAAATACATAATATCGGTATAACATAAAACCAATTGAAGAAGGTTATACTGATAATGTCTCATCAAAAAAAATTAAACGATGAAATAGCACAAGTAAAATCTAAAATACTGAATATGCTGTCGCAATCAGTTTATCCTACACACCAATATTTAATGACGATTTTAAATAAAACACAAACCAATGAATGGTTAGATTATGCAACTGAAAATTTAGGTCCTGAGTATGAACTTTTAATTAATCGAATGACTAAGTTAGAAGCTGCTGTGAGCCAAATAGAAATTGGTCAATATGGCTATTGTTGTGATTGCGAAGAGGAAATATCCAAGGAGCAACTTGAGCTAGACCCTGCAACGCAACGATGTAAAAAGTGCGCGCAATAAGCGCACTAAATAATTTAATTACAGTATTTGCTGAGCAAAACTAAATGTTTGGGCCGGATAGAGAATAATATCGTCGACTAAATATTGAGCGTCTTTCTCATTTATCTTCAACCGCTTCATTAAGTTAACTCTTGCTTGTGGAATAGTCCAAGCATGATAATGAATACCCACATCTGTTTCCATCAATGCTAGCATTAGTGTTCTATCAGCGACAGAAAGCGAATTTTCATTTGCCATTACGGGGAGTATTGTAAATCCAGTTAACCAATCCAGTCCTTTTACTGGTTTTTGGTCTTCTAAAAATTGCACCAAAAATGAATGTTCGTGAGATGTTTGCAACTCAAAGCTAAATGGTGCTTTTTCTAACATCTTTATTTGTTGATCTAACAGAGTAACCCATTCAAGTGGTGAGTGAATAGCTCCACTAAAGTAATTTAATTTACTCTGATACCACTCACTACCATTCGCAAGACCTCGTAAACCAGCGCTGCCTCTGGGTTTATATTGAGTTAAATAATCATCAAGTATTGTTAATTCTAATTGTAAGTCTTCAGGTGTGTTTTCATTATTTATGGCATCAGAAATATAGACCTGCAAGAGAGCAAGTTCAGTCTTGTTTAATTTTAAATTACTTTGTTTAGCGCTGTCTAATTGATTTTGAGTAAATTTAAGCCAATTATTAATTTTTACCAACCCTTCCTCAGAGCTATCTAATGCAAGCATATTCTCTAATACGTTGATTTGGGCTGGCCAAGAAAAGTAACGTTCTGGAAAGCGCTCTGCAATCACCATATAGTTAACTTGCTCAACTTGTGATTGTGTTAATTGCACTTCCATTAAACGCTGATAAATAGCGTGTCGCTTAGTTAAATAAGCATCAGTAAAAGCAAACTGCTGCTCGTCTAAATTTTGTTTAGAAATATTGCCTCTATGTACCAAAGTAGAATTTAAAACTTCTAATGCACTTTGAGCCTCTTCGAATGAGTTATAAGGCTGCGACGGCTTTGAGCAAGCCGTTAAAAGAAAACATAATATCAATGAAAAAGTCAGCGTTCTGTTCATATTTAATTCCAATAAAAAAAGCCCCAGAGGGGCTTTTTATAAGATGCTAAAGCAAATTAAAGTTAAATTTTAACACCGTTGCGAGCGGCTTTATCTTTAATATACGTTGCCCAACCTTTTGCAAACTTACGTGTGCGAGGGTCATCCATTGCTTTAGTAATAGCAGCATATGCTTGCTTATACTTAGCTTGGTAGTAGTACGCTTCAGCTAAATCCGAGTAAATAGTACCCTTTTTATCAGAGCCTAATTCCAGTGCTTTGTTTAAACGAACAACAGCAGCACTAAAGTTTTCAGATTGTAAAAGTAATGAACCAGCTTTGCGGTAAAGCTCAGCATCTTCATCAAATTTAGCAGCTTCTTCGTAATACTTAGCAGCTTTTTCTAGATCTTTTGAGCGATGGTAATTACTAGCAATTGCGTTAACATTTTGCTTATTACGCTTAACTTTATCTTCTTTAATTGCTTTTTCTAGCGTTACTGCCGCTTTAAAAGGAATTTCATTTAAAGAATAAAAGTTAGACAATACTTTGTAATCAACTTCAGCGTCAAAATAACCTTGCTTGTAAGCTACTTCCATGGTCGAAAGACCTTTTTTGTAGTCTTCAGTCTGTAGGTAATATTTACCTAAACTAACCCAAGCTTTCTTATCATCAGGCCAAACACGAACAATTTCTTCACCAACTTCGACCATATTATTATAGTCTTTAAGCTCAAAGTAAGAACCTAGTTTTAATTGGTAAGGTGCCTTGTTAGGCTCCTTTTGAAGCGATATTGCTTTGTTTGCTGGTTCAAAAACATCGCGAAATTGTTTTAACTCGTAGTTAGCTTGCGCTATACGCGTATAAACTTTCGGATCTTCATCACCAGTAAAGTCAATCCAAGCTACATACGCTTTTTTAGCTTCTTGATACTTTTGAGTACCAATAAGTAAATCGCCTAATAGCTTAAGTGATTGCTCTTGATCTGCGAAATTTAAAACATCAGGAGCTACTGCTAGCTTAGTGTATTGAATCGCTTCATCGTACTTTTCTACTTGCGCGTACATGCTACCTAAGTAACGATTTACAGTCGCTTTATCAAAGTCATTTGAAGGTTCAATTTCTCTAAGCAAAACAATTGCTTCTTCAACCTTTTCTTCACCATACAAATCAAACGCTTTAATTACTTTTTTACCAGTACGCTCGCCCATGATTTTAGTTTTTGCTTTTTTACGCTCTTCAATCTTTGCGTAATCTGGCGCCGCTAAAACAGATGTAGTTAATACTGCACCCGACACAGACATAAGAATTGCAAGAGCAGTTACTTTAGAAAAATTTCTCATTACTCGCCTCCTTAATTGCCTTGGTTAAGTTTAAAGTCTAATTGAACTTGTAAACCTGGTTGTATTTGTGGTTTTCCGTCAATAATTTTAGGACGGTACTTCCACTTACGCAATGCTCGTTTAGCTTCACGGTCAAAGATACGTTTTGGATCTGCGTCGATTACTTCAACGTCGGTCACGCCACCTAACTCATCAATTGTGAATGAAAGTTGAACCCAACCTTCTTTACCATCACGTGCTGCTTGCGTTGGATATTTTGGTTCTATACGAACGATTGGTGTCGCATCACCATCTCGTCCAAATGCACCAGGACCACTTAGTCCACCTGCCGAACTACCAACATCAATGCTTCCCATATTAAATGACATAGCACCAGGGTTTGGATTATTATTTTCCGGCTGTGGCGGCTGCGGTTTAGGCGGCTGCTTTGGCGGTGGTGGAGGAGGAGGCGGTACACGCTTCCTCTCCTGCACCTTAGATTCAGGCGGATTCGTCATTATTTCGACTATGATCTGCTCTTTTTGTTCCGTATTACGGTCAGCCCCACCAGAGATGAGGAAGGCCATGAAGTAGAACAAGCCGAAAGTAACTGCCCCACCTGCAATCAGTGAAAACAGAAAACGAATCATTACTGATCTCCAGCTATTGAAATTCTAAGGTTATCACCCGTCGCTTTGATCTGGTCCATAACTTTAACCACTGTGCCGTGTTTAGCTTCTTTATCAGCTTGTATAATCACAACTTCAGTAGGTTGTTCTGCTAATAAACTTTCGATTTTTGCTGAAATACGCTCAACATCAATTTGCTGTTTATCAACCCAGATTTCACCGTTACTACGAATGGCAACAAAAATGTTAGCATTTGGTTGCTTAGTAGCTTGGGCAGCTTTTGGTTTATTGACCTCGATACCAGCCTCTTTAACGAACGATGTAGTTACGATAAAGAAAATAAGCATGATAAATACGATGTCAAGCATCGGCGTCATATCGACCGCTGCTTCTTCTTCTTCACGAAAACGTTGTTTACGTGCCATATTTAATTCTCTCTCTAGTGATGAGGCATACTATCTACAAGTTTGGCTTTCACCATTTTAGCTTTTGTCTCAAGACGTGAGCTAAAGAATACTCCAGATAATGCCGCAACCATTCCAGCCATTGTTGGGATTGTTGCCATTGAAATACCTGATGCCATTAAACGTGCATTACCCGTACCTTGACTAGCCATGGTTTCGAAAACCGAAATCATACCAGTAACAGTACCAAGTAAGCCTATTAAAGGACAAACAGCTACTAATGTTTTAATCAACAACATACGCTGATCTAATTTTTCAGACGCTTCAGAAATCCATGCTTCACGGATTCTGTGTGCGTACCAAGACGTAGTGTCTTGGCGGGCATCCCACTTTGCTACAATTTCTTTCGCTGTGCGAGGAAACTCTGCAAGTAAGAACCAATAGCGCTCAATCATTAAAACCCACATCAGAAAGAGTGCTATCGCGACCACGTATAAAACCTGGCCGCCTGTGCCAACAAAATCCCTGATAGATTCCCATATCTCCATCAGGACTAGCATTAGGCTTTCTCCTTCTCCGCGTGAGTAGCAACGATACCCGCACTTTGCTCATCAAGGATGTGTAATACCGACTTACTACGACCAGCTACAAGAGCATGAAGTAGGATAAGTGGTAATGCAGCAATTAGACCTAGCGCAGTAGTTACAAGAGCTAGAGAGATGTTACCTGCCATGATCTTCGGATCACCCGTACCGAACAATGTGATTGTTTGGAACGTTAAGATCATACCGATTACTGTACCTAGTAGACCTAGTAATGGTGCGATTGCAGCAAGAATCTTAATTATATTGATACCAGCTTCGATGCGTGGTGTTTCACGTAAAATAGCTTCATCAAGTTTAAGCTCAAGGTTTTCAACATCTTGCTTCTTATTGTCATGGTACACTTTAAGAATACGACCCAATGGGTTATTTGTATTCGGTGTAGCAAGGTTTTTAAGTTGGCTCTTAATTTTACTAGTAGTAAGAGTAAGGTCAACAAAACGAATTAGAGTAATTAGCATACCTAGAGCGAGTAAAGCTGTAATGATATAACCAACTACGCCACCTTGGTGGAAGTACTCGATAAGTGTCGCTTTTTGAGTGTTGATACGTAAGATTGCACCACGAGTCGGGTCAATGAAAACACCAGCATAGTTATCTGATGAAGTATTTTCAAGAGCCGTGATACCGTCTAAAATATAACTATCAGGTTGTTTACCTAACGGCTGAATAGACTTAGTCTCTGGTGAATAAATTAAGTAACCATCATCTGTAACTAAGTTAAAGTTACCAATACGAGTTACTTTTTTCATTGACGGGTTACCGTCAAGACCAGCAACTTCAGTTTCAAAAGTTGAAACTTTAGCTGATTCTGTCATTTCAGTTTGAAGTGAAATCCAAAGTTCTTCTAATTCACGAACTGTTGGTAGTTCTTTAGCAGCTGCTAATGAACGTAATATTTCAGCACGACCTGGTTTTTCAGCACTAACTAAAGATGCTTCGATAGAACCGATAGCGTCTTGAGCTGCACGACGTACAACACCAAACATCTCACCCAAAGTACCTTGAGCACTTTGTAGAGCTGCTTCTTTTTCAGCTAAGGTATTTTCGTTTTGTGCATATTGCTTAGCTAAGCTCTCACCACGTGATTTCTCAGTAGCAAGTTGGCTTTTAGCTTTGTTAAGTAATGATTGCTTGTCAGCACGTTCTGATAAGAACTCTTGCTCACGTTGCTTATTGATTTTACCTTCAGATATACGCTCTTGCTTTACTTGCTCAAGAATTTTATCTAAAGCATCAGTATTTGCATGTGCATTAAGCGCGGTACCTGCAGAAACAGTTAGTACTGCTGCAACAGCAAAACCTTTAAATAGTTTCTTCATTATTGATTACTCCGCGCCAAAAATTGGTAGTTTAACAAGTTCTAATGTCGCTTGCTTACGCGCCATACGGATCACTTCTTTAACAGGTTTTAGGTATTCTTCACCTAATTCTTTCCACTGTTTAGTGTTGTTATCCCACACCCAAGCATGTTTTAAGTCAAAAGACTGAGCAACGTAAGTAATACGACCTAATTGACCGATATCAACGTTAATGCTCTTGCCATCAACTTCTAACGTACCTTGTGAAGCAGATACAAGTGAACTGTATGCTGTTTCTATTGTGTATGCTTCAAGTACTTGACGGAACTTTTCTGACGTCGTTACAGACGCAGAAACCATTATTTCACGAAGTCTTTCAACACGTGCTAAACGCGTTTCTAGATTAAATGGAACGTCCGCTTTGATGAATTGCTCAAGCGTATCGATCATGCGATACATCAAAGGCACAACGTTTTGTTTAGTGCCGTCAATAGTAGCTATTTGACGATCAAACGATTCTATCGACGCATTTTGGCTATCAACCAAACGTGATACATGATCGTTATACACTTTCATAAGTTCTGTCTCATCAACAACGCTACGGTACTCAGCTATAAGCTCTTGAGTTTGACCATATACATTGTCAATTTTAGTTTGAGACTTAACAGCAGCCTTTTGAATTTGTTGACCTGCGTTTTGCACGTCATTCAAAGGATCTGCAATCACATTGCTGCTTGCAAATGCAAATGCGCCAACCAACGCAGTTGCTACAAGACTCTTTCTGATTTTAACAGACATAGTTCCCAACCAATTAAGTAATGTTACTTTTATAATTTAATTATCCTCCGAAGAGAACAACCCTGATATCTTTTAATAGATATCAACCTTCCAATAATGCTAAATGCAATAAGCGCTGTCAACTTGATGTTTACTAATCTCAGTAAATAAATGCTTAATCGCAAGCTTACACTAAAGTATTACCAATTTAATGTTAACATTATTGTAACGAGTTGCGTTCTTAATATTTCGATTAAAGCCTTTTAAGAGGTATGTTTATTTGGTATGCCCTCAGAAAAAACAACAAAAATGCAACATTTAGTTAAAACCAAATTAGAGTTAAAAAAAAAGATAAATAAATATTTATATATATTACAAAAGTTATTTTTTAAGCAAATTCATGGTTTTTTTGTTACTTTCAAACACTTCACCTGAAAAAACAAACCGTTTATCGCACAAAAAAACATCATCATCGGCTATTTCTTTAAAAGTAAAAGTTGTAGATATTTGATATTAATTTTACTTTTTTATAAAAAATAAAATTTGGAGATGTTGAAGAAATGCTACGTGTTGAGAATTATTTACTAATACTAATAAATTAACTAATTTAATTTCCTAGATTCAAATTGTAAGTGCATAACTTGTTTTGGCTAGATTAAATGGTCAGTTGCTCATAAGCTAACTGCTTTTT